>JAGVCC010000043.1 GCA_020059395.1 Chitinophagales bacterium
CCGGGATCTAAATTTATTAGGCCGAATAGTTCTTCTGTATTTACTAAATTAAAATTACCTGCCAGCGCAAGGTTGCGTGCAGGTATGGTGTGGCGCTTAATAAAAGGGTGACAAAACTCCACGTTATTTTTTCCCTGTGTACCGTAACGCAAATGGCCTAACAGCAGCTCTCCTAAAAAATTAATATGGCCCTTCATAAGGCCAGGATGTTTTTTTATATCGGGCTGGTACTTTTCTATCTCGGCAATTTCTTTACCTATTTGCCCAAACACATCGGCAATGGGCTGATTGGCACAACTGCGTATACGGTGTAAAAAAGGGTAACCAGGTTCAGTATTCAGTTTAACGGTGGCAACGCCGGCACCATCCTGACCACGGTTATGCTGTTTTTCCATTAACAGGTACAGCTTGTTAAGGCCATAAAGTACCGTTCCGTATTGTTGCTGATAATAACTAAAGGGCTTGCGGAGGCGTATAAAAGCCAAACCGCATTCGTGTTTTATTGCGTCGCTCATGTTAGGAGGTGAGGCGCAAAGTTAGCACATACAATGTTGAAACGGCAACATACTGTAAATAAAAAATCCCGGCGCTGCGGCCGGGATGTACATAAAAATATTTTTTTTATTTATAACCCACTAATGCAAAGCCCCACTTGTAATGGTTTAATATCAGGACCCACACCATCTTTTAACAGGTTATTAATTTGGTAACTGGCAAACAGCGAAAAATTGCCATAACCCACCCTGCCGGTTACAGAAAGGCGGGTGCCATTAAAAAAGCTTTTGTCGTTTAGTTTTTCAACATAATTGCTTACTGTACCACCAGTTTTATTTTGCAGTGTTTTGCCTTTGGTATGCACATTAATGGCAGTACCCACTTTTACACCAACCGCAGCTTTAACGCTTTTAGCTGCGTTATCGGGGTTATTGGTAAAACGAAACTCAAGCGGCACTTCTAAAAACGCAGTAGTTAATTTATATTTCTTAAACCGATTAGAAGAATCCAGATTAACAAAGGGCAGTTTAGTGGCAGTAGAAGTTATATCTACCTTATAATTTTTAAAGTACACGTTGCTGCTGCTTACGCCCACACCAAATGCCACACTAAAACGCTTATCTGTTTTAAACACCTTGTCCTTCATTACATACACATTGGCACCACGGGCCAGACCGGTTCTGCGGTCGTTAATACTGTCTGGCACTCCAGTCCAAATATCGGTACCCAGCTGTATCATAATATGGTCGCCGGCACGGTTTAAAATATCGCTTTTTGTATTTTTCTTATCCTGGGCAGATACGGCCAGTGCAGCTACAAATGCAGTAAAAACAAGTACTAATTTCTTCATAAACAATTTTGTGGCTGCAAAATAACGTCAAATAATTTAATGAAGCGTTAAATTAACCAGCTTTGATTATATTTGCACCCTCAAAACATTTTTGAGCAGTTCATTTTAATAAATATTACTGCCAACCGGCAGTATAAAAATAAAATTCTTTCCCAAAAATTTTTGGGATAAGAGGGCTCCCGATAGCTATCGGGACTCAGTTGGTTAGAGCACCAGATCGGTGCAAAAGAGGGCTCCCGATAGCCATCGGGACTCAGTTGGTTAGAGCACCAGATCGGTGCAAAAGAGGGCTCCCGATAGCTATCGGGACTCAGTTGGTTAGAGCACCAGATCGGTGCAAAAGAGGGCCTATAGCTCAGTTGGTTAGAGCACCTGACTCATAATCAGGTGGTCCCTGGTTCGAGCCCAGGTGGGCCCACAAAACCCCGAAAACTTTTCGGGGTTTTTTATTTACAACAACTATGAGTACAATTAAAAATATTGTGTTTGACCTGGGCGGTGTTTTACTGGATATTGACCTTACCAAAACTGAAGCCGCTTTTGACAAACTGGGTATAAAAGATTTTAAAAACAACTACAGCCTTAACAAGGCCGATAAGCTGTTTGATAATTTAGAGACCGGCAAAATTACTGATGCCGATTTTTACAACGGCATACGCAGCATTAGCAGCGTTAGTCTTACTGATGAAGCCATACGCAATGCCTGGAATGCGCTGCTGCTTAATTTTAGAGTCGGCAGCCTGCAATGGATGGAGCAAAATGCACACCGTTTTAATTTTTACCTGCTAAGCAATACCAACCATATTCATCATGTTTGTTTTAGTGAGCATTTTAAAAAGCAAACCGGCAAAGCAAATTTTGATGACTATTTTACCAAAGCTTATTACAGCCACCATGTTGGCTTACGCAAACCCGATGCTAGCATTTTTGAGTTTGTATTAAGCGATGCTGGTATTGCTGCCAACGAAACACTTTTTATTGACGACCTGCTTAAAAATATTGAGGCGGCGGCGGCCGTGGGCATTAAAACGCACCATTTGAAGGCTGGGGAGAGGGTTGAAGATTTGGGGTTGTAGAAGTATTTTTTTGCTGATGAGATAAAGGGGTTTATTTAATTATTTTGTTTGTTCTGGCTGATTTATACTGCGGTTAAAAACCGCTAAGACTACGTGACACAAGTGAGCTGCCTGCGGCAGAACACTTGCCAGTGGGAGCTTTGCTCGTTAACGTATTAAAACTTTTATTTTCTATGCCTTAGTATTTAATATAGCTACTATCATTGGCATCAGCGACAAATAAGGTTCTTCTAAATGAATTTTTATTAGACGGATACTGTATAGAGACAAAAGGTTCTTTACTGCTTTTGGAAACATTAATGATAGTATCTAATAACTTACCCCTATCAGAGTTAATTGTTATGTTCAACACTAAATCTTGTTTCTTGAATGGAATAGCCAACTCCTCGTTGAAAGAACAAATTTTGTTTTCATCTTCTACCCCTTGAGGGATAAAACTCATTACTATTTCTCCATTTTCTTTGATAATAACTTCCTCACCTCGATAAACAAACCCTAATATTTTAATTTTTTTCAAAGAGGTACACGATGAAAAAATAAAACAGAATAAAAATAAGCTAAAGACAATTCTGGATTTGTTAAGGTATTTGTTATTTATCATTTATCATCATTATTTTCACCGCCGTTGGTATTCCTTTAAAAATCTAATTTAAAACATTTCCCTATCCCAAACGCCCCCGCTTTGTCTCCGACAAGCGGGCAGCACAGGGCCTCTATTCAATTTCCAGAATAATGTGTGAGCATATTAAAATTATCACTGCCATTATAATAAAATTTTGCCGATGAATAGTGGTAGTCCTCAGGCTGAATGCATAAACCAGCTTTAACCGGATTAAAATGAACATACTCCAGCTTTTGCGTAAACACTGCCTGAGATATTAATTCAATATTTAAGGCTTCTCTTTTCCAGAACTGATATTCACGGTCGTGTTTGTTTACTTTATAATTTTCCAGTTGGTTTGTATCGGTCTTTTGTAACTGCCGTTTAAATTGGTGTGCAGTGTATTTCATA
>JAGVCC010000383.1 GCA_020059395.1 Chitinophagales bacterium
ATTAAAAACTGTTGGGTTCAGCTTGGCCAAAGGTGTGCATGGGGTGCTGAGCCTAACAATTTTTTGTTTTAATCACTACCACTGTAAGGTAACATTTTGCTAAAGCAGGTATTTGTTTTTCCACAACAGATAATATTGATATGTGGCACAGCGTTTGAACAGTGTATTTTCAATAATTTTATGGTAATGAACATAACAGTAATGAAGTATTTTTTTGTGACCGCAGGCTTTATTGGTCTTTTTTCGTTTAGTGCCGACAAAGGCAAAAAGAAAAAACCCGTAGCAAAACCACGTACCGCCACCGTTGCTGCAAAAAAGAAAGCACCTATTAAAGATACTGTTGAAAATCCCTACTATATTATTGTTGACAAAAGCGATTACGAACTGAAGGTGTACGATGAAGAAGGCTGGTATGCCACTTACCCCATTGTTTTTGGCAGTAAAGATTTAGGCGACAAAATGAAAGAAGGCGATAAAAAAACTCCTGACGGCAAGTTTAAGGTAATATTAAAAAAGCATCACCCAAAATGGGGGCCGGAGCTTTTATTAGACTATCCAACCGTTGAAAGCTACCGCCGCTTTAACCAGCGCAAAGCCAGCGGGGCTATACCCAAAACTGCAAAAATTGGCAACGGCATAGCCATACACGCCACCCGCCCTAACGAAGAGTGGACGGTAGATAATTTTTACAACTGGACCGATGGTTGCGTAAGTGTAAAATACACCGAGATGAAAGATTTGTTCAGTTATATACCTGTGGGTACGCCGGTAACAATACAGCAGTAACCCTTCCGCCCCGTGCTTTCCCCGATAATTTAGAGGAAGGGGAAACCTGAACTCTTGAATCAGTTATTTCTTTTTTTAAAATGAATTTTTGGGGGCTGTTAACTCAAGTCTCACTAATCAGCTATTACACGGCTTTTCGCTGCAATCTTTTGTTCGTTCCTCACAAAAGTATTTCCGCTGCAATCCGGCAGCCCGTCAGCAATTTTTTCTTTATTCAGCATTTAAAAACAGCAAACTCCCATCCCCATAACTTAAAAACCTAAAATCGTTTTCTAAAGCGTAATTATAAATTGTTTTCCATTCATCACCAACTGCAGCAGCCACCAGCAATAATAAGGTGCTTTGCGGCTGGTGAAAGTTGGTAACAATAGCTTTTGCAATTTTAAAGTGGTAACCCGGGGCAATTATTATTTGCGTTTGTGTAAAAAGGCTGGTTAGTTTTTTTTCCTGCATCCAGTTTACCAAGCCGGTTAAAGCTTCGCTTGCGGTAAAATTAGTTTGCTGTAATTCATCATACACATCCCATTGCTTTACTTCCAGCTGCTCCGCATTTTTGTTTACAATAGCTTTTACACCCAGCCAGTATAAACTTTCTAAAGTACGCAGAGATGTTGTGCCCACTGCAACAACCGTGTTGCCTAAATTAGCAATAAGGTTTTTAACAGCAGTTATATCAACATCTATCCTCTCCGCATGCATTTCATGCTGTTCCATTACTGTTGCTTTAACGGGCTTAAAGGTGCCGGCACCCACGTGCAGTGTTACAAATTGTGTTTGTATATTTTTTTCTGTAAGCGTTTTAAAAACAGCATCAGTAAAATGCAGGCCCGCCGTTGGTGCTGCCACGCTGCCATCAAATTTTGCATAAATGGTTTGGTAACGTTCTTTATCTTCTCCTTCCGGTTTGCGCTTTATGTATGGCGGCAATGGTATGTTGCCCGCATGTTCAATCAGTTCTGCAAAGCTGGTATTACCGCCCCATATAAATTCCACCACATAAGCATCAGGCAGTTTTTCAATTACTGTTGCCAGCAGTTTGTTGCCATTAACCATCAGTTGCAGGCTGCCGCTTTTCCATTTACCGGCACCGCCAATAAAACATTTCCAGTTGCAGGTTTTTGTGGCAGTCAGTGTTTTGGTATAGTCAGCTTTGTATGGTTCTAATAAAAATATTTCTATTACGCTGCCGGTATCTTTTGTAAACACCACACGAGCATTTATAACTTTGGTGTTATTAAAAACCAGTAAACTATTTTGTGGTAAATGCGACGCAATATTTTTATAAGTATCAGTTACAATGGCGCCTTTTTTATATACCAGCAGTTTGCTGCTGTCCCGTTCTGTTAAAGGATGCCCGGCAATTTTATCATCGGGCAGGTTGTAAGTATAATCCTGTATTGAAATATTTTTGGGGTGCATAGTAGCCTCTCCCCAACCTCCCGAAAAAACCGGGAGAACTCTTAGGGGTTCTTTTTAATTTATAATAATTTTTGCTAACCCCGGCAGTGGCTTTTAGCTCCGCCTGAACGGACGGGCAGGCCTGTCGGCGGTTGATTAAGTTATTTATATTAAATAACCGCTGACGGGGTTTGTAACCGCCGCCAGGGTTATCCGCTACTTTTCTAAAAACTGTTGCACCTCTATCTCCCACTTTTCATTTTCTTTTTTGCAAAGGCTTTCGTGTGCGGCTGTTTCATACACTACCATTTTTTTATTGGCAGCTGAAAGGTTTTTGTAAATAATATCTTCTTCGCTGCGGCTTACACGTGGGTCGTTGGCACCCCATTGCAGCAATACGGGACATGTGATTTTTTTTGCAAACTCCTGCGGCTGCATCTTAAAAGCCCAAAAACCGTTAATAGTGCCGCCCCAAAATGTAAGCAGTGTTGCTATTGGTTGTGGCGGCAATCCCATTAATTTCAATCTTCCTTTCACCGCATCTTTAATAGTGCCAAAGGGCATTTCTAAAATTATTTTTTGTGGCTGCAAATTATAATCGCTTACTGCTTTTGTAATGGTGGCAGCACCCATTGATATACCCCACAGCACTATATTTTTTTCACCTTTACTTTTTATATAATCGTATGCCAGTTTTACATCTTCTGCTTCATCATATCCAATGGTGCAGGTGTTACCACCACTGTTGCCATGCGCCCTGAAATCTATTTGAAAAGTATTGTAACCCATTTTACGAAAAGCCGCAGCCTCTGCACTGTTACCAGCCTTTGTGCCGCCATGACCATGAAACATAATTATGGTGCCTTTGCTGCTGTCAACGCTTGCCTGCCAGGCTTCTAATGCAATACTGTCTTTTGTGTAAAGCGTAAGTGCATTCACTGCACTGTCTGGCAAACCATCTTTATTTTTTTGTGCGTTAATGCCAAACAACATTTCTTTTGTTATATCCCAGCCACTTTTATCCTGTTTAGCTTTTATTTTTATTTCTCCATTATTGTAAAAGTGTGTGAATTTATAGGCGTGGAAAATAACCACAATGTTGAGCAGTATAAACAATACAACAGCAGTACGAAGCAGGTATTTTAGAATACGGCGCATGAGTATTTTTTTAAGAACTACAGAAATGTTTGTGACTGCGAAATAGAGCTACTTTGTTACTGATTCTTTAATTTTTATGCTTTAGTCTTTAGAAGATTCTTCTTCAATTTTCTTTTTTTCCTCGGCGGTTACCGTTATTTCTCTTTTCATAATATACCGGTATACCGCATTGCCGCCTTCTGTCATCGCCATAGCATTTACTAATTTCCATCCCTGAGCGCTCATGTAGTTAAGGGCTTCTACTGCGGTGTTAAATTTTTTTGCTTTCCCGTCTTCATCTTTTACCCTGTTGTCTTTAAAAGCAAACAGCTTACGGGGGTTACCGTAATCAACATCTATATTTACTTTATTACTGAGCAGGCGGGGCATTACATTAAGGCTGCAGTACTGTTCAATTACGGCATTTTGTGCTTGTGTATTAATGGTAATCAGGATTAAAATAAAAATAAAAAATTTACGCATATTTGATTAGTTAAAGTGGTTAATTAATAATAAAAAAGCAATTTACTGTATTATTTTTTTTCAAACCCATTTTCTTTTAGCTCATATTCATCATAATTTCTGGGCCGAAAAAATTCTTTCAATTTGATGTACGCCAACTCCTGTATACTCTTTAATTCATCATATACTTTATTGTTCATTGTTAAGGACATTTTTTCCAAACCATCAATCTTTGGGTCGGCTATCTTTTTTTCAAATGCATATTTTACTGCTGTTTGCCGGGCATACCTGTCAGACAGTTCCATACATTCAATTGCAAGCTTTTCATACATTAACTGAAGTTTACTGTCAGCCGCCAACTGATACTCTTTGCTGCCTAAAATATCTTTGTAGAATAATTGCATTACTGACTCCCATTGTACGGGTGTAAGCATTTTGCTATTATTGTGTATACTATAGTAAATAGAAAAGAGAACACTTTGTGCAAATGCATGGTCATTATCTGGCCCCTTAATTTTCTTTAAAAGTCCGTCAAATTCATTAAGGTATTTTTGCCATGCTTCAGCCTGTTGCGCAGATACTTTTTTAGCATCCAGCATAAGTTTTACATACATATTTGTAGCAGAACGGATAAAAGTTGTTTTTGCTTTACCAGTGGCTATTATTTCTTCGCCAATATCTTGCAACCCCTTTGCTGTGATTTTTAAATTATCGGGGTGAGAAAAGCCCCTGCCTAATAAAGCGTTTGCAGCAATTCCTCTGGCTTTTGCAGTAGTAAGCCCTGCTGTCTTTATTTGTGCCAGAATATTGATGTCGCCCAATACATTATCCGTCTTTTGTTCATTGTTCATTCCCTGCACGTATTCATTGGTTAAATATTGTTGTTTTGTCCTAAGGCATTCAGCTTTTTTTTCCAGCCTGTATTCGCTTGAAGCCCCGGTAAACACTGCATAAAATGTAACAGCGAAAAAAGCTTTTACTTCGCAATAATCATTTACGTTTAGGCCCTGTTGTTGAATAACAGATTTAATTACAGCGGCCATTTTTTTCTGTGCCTCAGTTGACTCGTTGGTAAAACTCCATTTAAAAATATTGGTGGCTTTTCCTGCAGCTATCACCATTTTGCCCCTTGCAACTGCCAGTTTTACATCTGCAATCACATCCGTGCCGCCAGATGTACTTATTGTTGCCTGAGTGTTTGCCAGTAAATTATTGTTCATACGCTGTAATGTTCCAATTTGCATGTTGGTATAATTCTGGTATCGTTGTGCAATGCCGCCTAATGGGTCAGTATTATATTCATACTTGCCGGTAGCACCATTGTATTGATAGCCTGACTGTGCTGCTGCAGCGCTACAAACAACAAAAAAAATAAATGTTAAAATATATTTCGGCATAGATTTTTCATTTTTGTAAAAGTATCTTTTAGATACATTAAACCCCTACTGAAAAAGTAGTATTAACAAGCATCTTCAAAACTATATCTTACAGCGCCAAAATAAGAAATCCAAAGTGGCATTTCATATTGCTTTCTGCTTAATATTTATCATACAACACATCAACTATGAAAGGTAAAAATATAGCCGCAGCCTGTTATTTGTTTATATTGCTGCAACTAACATTATCCTGTACTAATGCAGACAAAAATGCTGCTGATGATACTGCTATAAAACCTGGTACCAGCCTGCTGCAGCTTTCAAACATTATTAATCTGCCGGCATTACCCCCCGACAGCGTTTTATTTTCTTATAAAAAAATGGGAGATGCTTCTGATAACATTCCTGGGCCAACAGATTATATGCTGGAAGCAGTGTTATTTTATAATGATACCACTATAAATATGGTGAAAGAGCTCAGTAATATTACTCATACTGATGAACTAAATACAGAAGACATACTGATTTATCAATTTGATTGGCTGAATGATGACATTAAAAGCAGTTTTAAAGGCCTCAATAAACAAGCAGTATATCCTGCTGATAAATTTTACAAAGGGCCCCTGCTGCACGGTTCATACATTATTATTGGCAATAAACTATTTATTTATTTGCACACTATGTAAGCTTACTTTCAATTCAACCGCATAAACTTCTATTTACGAACCACGCTATTTTTTGCGAATTGCCTAAGGTATTTGAGGATGAGTATGTTTTTTACCAATGGTACGTTTAAAGATTTTTAATTGATTGAAAGCTGTACCACTGTAAAATAACTGCGGGCACACTTCAACCGCCTTGGCACAGGCTCAAAACTCCATACCATTATCAGTAATTTTTAATTCAGGCGCCTTTGTACCTAAATATTTTTTCATCAACCTCATTGATACTTCTTTTATTTTTACCCCGTCCTTACTTTTTACAGCTTCAAGTGTTTGCAGGCCATCCATCACTACCGATTCTGTTAGTTGTTGCTTAACTTCATCAGTACTTTTTTTAAAAGTATCATCTTGCAAAAAATGTTCAGCAAATTGGTTATACATTTTTTGTGTTGTAGCGGTTGATATGGACTGAATATTGTGATAAGTCATATAGTTCAGGCTGACTATAAAAGTTAGTGCGGCAGCAGGATCATTAAAATTTTCAATGTCGTCATTCATAACAGTTGTATAAACCTCCCAGGCAGACTTTAAAGAATTATTTTGCTCATTTTTTGTTGGTTTATAAATAAAAAATGGGTTCTGTTTTACTTTACCCATCGGGCCATTGTTGGTAATATCAACTTGCCCAAAAACGGTATTTTCTTGCTGACTTATTACTGTTGCCTGTCCTCTGTTTGTGCTTACCCAACTAAGGTAGGGTCTAGTTAGTGTAACTTGCTCGCCTTTAATATCTCTTAAAGTGGTAGCTCTTTTGCCATCAGTACTCACTAAAAAAGCTGTGAAGTTGTTACTTAAATTTCTATCCGCAGTTACAATAGCAACTGCCTTGCTGTCGGGGCTCCAGCAAATATCACTAACGTTTAAGTTACCGAAATCCATTCTTAGTACATTATTTTCAAATTGTTTTTCGTTGGTCCCATCTGCATTTATTGTGAAAAGCTGTGTTCCCTTTTTAAAAATAATTTTTTCACCGTCTAGGCTACAGTTAGCCAGATCAATCTGCATGGCATAAATCATACGTGGTGTATTCCATGATGGATCTGTTATCATAATTTCGCTATTTTCTCCCGGCATTAATATGCCACCATTGGGTAACCAGCTTGCAAACCATTTTACAACATTGTTTCCTTTAAAATGTTTTAACTCGTTTCCATTCTCGGCATCAATTACAGAGCAAGCATAACCTTCATATGAATCTGTGTTAAAAAATCCATTATTCGTTTTTTTATGCTGCTGTCCGTTTATTAAGAAGTACTTACCATTTGGTGACAGACTACAGTATTGGTAAACCGAAGTCTGCCATGGTTTTCCAGCAGCGGATTTACCCGCAAATTTTTTCAGCAGCACCCCTGTGTTATCTCTTATTTCAATTTCAGGGTATTCAATTTTATCCCTTGTATATGTATATGCCGTTGTACTGTGTATTGATTTTCCATAAAATCCAGACTTTGTATTTCCGTCATAAGAAAAGGTTTGAATAGTTTTGGCGGTGTTTACATCTATATAATCTACACTTTTACCATTTAGTGCGGCCACCAAAATTCCTGAAAAACCACTGTTAGGATTTTCAGCATCTGGTTGAGGATATTTTGAACGCATTTCATAATGGAGCCCGTCTTTTATTGTTTTTGTAGAGATGTTTAAGATACAAGTACCTCTTGATATACCGTAATTGCCCATACCCTCTGCCATGTACCCGGTAAACTCCACAAGTTTTGTTTTTTCATTGTATTTATAGGTACCAGACTTTTTCAGGTCTAACATTTCATAAGTGCCGTTTTCATTAATTTGAAGCCGCCCAAAAGCACTTGGCATAGCAGTAATTTGCGGTTTAAGCTTTAGCTCAAGTTGGCCTGTTCGGTAATTATACTCATTTTGATACTGGTTCAGCAGCATTGTATTTATTGCTGAGTATATACCTGGCTCGGGTATTTTTGCCTTTTTAGTTTGTTGGCCGCAGGCCGTGATATGCACCGTAAAAAAAAGCAGGCTTGTAACGTTTCGTAAAAATAATGTGTTCATTTAAAACTATTTATTTTAAAAGTACATTTTAGCTTTTGCAAGCCAGTACTGAAAAAGTAGTATTTTAATCCCCACAAAAAAAAACTCAATTTATCATTATGTTTTTTTAGCAACATATGGTAGTAAATAAAATTATACAGCAGTGGCTCTTTAACATAACCAGTAAATTTGTTATCAGGTGTTTCAATGTACAATCAGGCAGTGTACGGTATTTTACTGTTGTTATCTGGACTGATACACACCACTTCATACGAAAGCCTTGTGACAACGGGGAACTGCGCAGCAAGACGGGTACGCATATTAATACCGTTGCCGTTAACTAAAACATAATAAAAATACTTAAGCAGGCTTTCATTTTAATTGCCTAAAGCAGTTTGAGCTGTCATTAATTTTTTTAATGCCTCGTAACTAATAGTGAGCGTAGTGGCAGTTAATGCTACGGGGCTACCCAGCAATTTGTTATTAGCCTGTGCAATTTTTTTTGACGCATACCCCGTTGCATTATTTATATATTGCTGAGGATTTTTGACTATTACCACCAAATTTTTGGTTTGGTAAGAGGTAAACTCTTTAAAGCCTGTAACATCTTTCCAGTACACAAAACCTATGTTTAAAGCAGCACTGGTATCATGAAAACCATCTTGATTTATTACCAAGCCAATATTTTTACTGCGCAGTTTTTTACTAACAATAACTAAAGTAAAACTAAAAAAAAGAATACTTAATACACTGCCAATTTTTATAATCACCTGTTTTAGCGGTTCATCTGCAAAAAGGCTAATACACAAATACATAACAACACCCAGCACTATAAAACTCGCCGAACCAATAGCCTGCATTATATATTTTTTTCTACTGGCGGGTATAAATATTTCTTGAGTCATTTCAATCATTTAATAAATGGTTAATAAAATACTTTACTGTTTTAAACAGCAATGAACGACGCTGTTGCTATTTTAGGTTACAACTACACAAGTATTGGTAAACGGGCAGTGCTTATTTTAAAATCTGGCCGTTTTTTATGCTTAGTTCAATTTTCTTTAGTTCTTCAATATCTTCTAATGGGTTTTTATTAAATACCAATAAACTCCCTTCATAACCATTTCTAAACTCACCAATTTTTCTGTCTGGAAAAATAAGCAGTGGTGTTATTTTAGTTGCTATAGTAAAAACTGTACTTTTTTCCAGAATATTATTTTTCAACCAATATATCAGCTCTGGCAGAAATGTATCACGGTCTGATCCTATGGCGAAAGCAAACCCAAAATACTTTAACTGCTGTATCCTGTTTCTTTGAAAATTTAATACCCTTTTATATATAATTGAGTCCAATTCGCCTTTGAAATTATTTTTTTCATTTCTTACGATTGAGAAATCTTCATTCACCATAAGAGTGGGGATAATAACTGGCTTTAATTTTTTTATCAGCTTTATTTCAGCCTTTGAAAATGTGTAATCTGCAGGTAGTTCTTTTAAGAAATTAGCATTATAATAAGGCATGTGTGCATATAGTCGTATGCCACAACGCAGTCCAATTTTCAAGTCACTTAATGTTTCAATATGAGCTACTACTCTGAGCTTTGCTTTTTTCGCTTTAGTCGCAATATTTTGTACGATGTCTTCAGAAAGTGATTTCGGTTCCTGATTCGTATTGTTTGCTGCATTCATCAAGTAAACTTTAACAATATCTGGCTTTGTTTTTAAAAAAGCGTTCCACTTTGCATCAACATCTGCATTATTATCCATAATCCAGTACGCATCATTTTCTGCCTTTTTGCTATTTTTTATTTTTCTTGTATTCTCTGGCAGCCACCATTCTTGTAAGCCGGACAAAGTTCTTTCATAAGCAAATGACGGATGCTGCCCGGTTGCAGTAATACCCCCATTTGCAAATGCAACATCTAACCATTTAGTTTCGGCAAGTATCTTTCTATTATTTTCAACATTTGAAGAAAAATTATTAAGAACCAAAGCATAAAATACGCCTTCATTAACCAATGACTTTATATTCTTATTTACGTCGCCAGGGTTGTCAATTTTATGTGTATGTGCTTCTGCAAATGGTGGCAATATAAACTTACCATTAAGATCAATGACAGTGTCGACTGTTTCAGGTTGCTTAAATGAAAAAACAGCATTGGCAATATACAGGCTTGAGATTTTTTTAAACTGGCCATTTTGGTAATAATTACCATTTAAAAGTTTAATGGTTTGCCCTGCACAATTACTATAAAATAGTATTGGCAAAAAAGAGATACATAGTATTTTCATTATCAATTTTATCATTAAAGCACTTTATTTAATGGTTAATAAAAACCTTTGGTAGCTTTTCTTTTTAAATTTTATAGAAGTGTGTTGCTTTTTCTGCAGGTTGTTATAAGGATATACCGTGTCAGCTTTATTCAGTATAATATATTTAACAGGTGAATATCCAAAACCCAAAGGGAAAAGCTCTGCTGTTTTGCAAGAAGGTAATATAAACGAGTATTTAAGGTTTACGGTATCTTTTGCTACAATTGCGTAAACGGCTTTGCTTTGATATAATACTGGAGAACAGTTGTGATTATTAATTCCAAAATACAAAGTGTCCAAACGCAAATCAGAAAGGTTTGATACTTTTATAGTGACGGCCACTTCACTTATTTTTTCATTAAAAAGATAATAGTGTTCGTATGCTTCGCAAGATGAAAGTAGAATGGATAAAAAATACCCAGCAAGCAAAGAAAATGGTTTTTGTTTCACAAATTGAAACTACCCAGCAAATAGCTGATTTCACTACGGAAAAATCCTCATTTTATTTACTATAGCGGTAACAAACAAGTAAGTATACCAGCGCAGGAAATGACATGGGGTGCGGTAAATTTATTTAGTGCCCGTAAATAGCAGCTTGCAATTAATATCCAGTCTCTATAAGCGTCAAACTAAACTGCCTCCGCCTAAACTTTTCCAATGCAGTTATAATTAATGTTGCATTCTTTTTCTGGCACATAAATATTGTATCAATCATCGCCAAGTAAAGCCGTTAAGCTCTAAAATACAATGTAAAAATAGAGAGACTATTTTAGCTCTTTTTAAATGAATGCTGTTTTGATTAAGTTCTGTACCTTTTTTGGGCTAACAGCATTCATTACCTGCCGTAAAATTTATTAATAGCTTCAGTGCGGCTGTTTACATGCAACTTTTCGTAAATGTTGTAAACGTGGGTTTTTACTGTTTTGACACTAAGAAAAACGGTGTCTGCCACTTGCTGGTAAGACAGCCCTTTTGCAAGCAGTGCCAATATTTCTTTTTCCCGTTGAGATAAATGATAATCATTTTTTTGGGCAGCGTTGTTTTTTTGAAAATGCTGAACTACTTTTCTGGCAATATCACTACTCATGGGGCTGCCGCCATTATTGAGGTCTTTAATAGCAGCTATCAGCAAACCGCTGTCGCTCCCTTTTAAAATATAGCTGTTAGCGCCGGCAGCCAATGCATCAAATATTTTTTCATCTTCATCATATACAGTACAAATCATAAACTGAATATCAGGTGATAATTTTTTTAAAGCTGCAATACATTCAATACCATTCATACCCGGCAAATCAATATCCATTAACACCACATCCGGTTGCAGTGCTGGAATTTTTTGCAGCGCTTCTTCAGCACTGGCAAATGCACCAATACAACTGCAGGCAGCATCATCGTTTACCAAAAGTGTAAGCGATTCCCTAATATCTTTCCTGTCTTCCACAATACAAACTAAAATAACTGGTATTACCATTTAACGTGTTTTTAAATTATACAACAGTTGTACAAGAGCCCCTTTATTATTACTGAAATTGAAATTCCCGCCAATTTCTTCCATACGCTTTTGCATATTCAGCAAGCCGTTTCTAAATGCAGGCAGTTCATCAGTCTTAAAGCCTTTGCCGTTATCCTGTATATCAATAACTAATTTATCAGCAGCATTTATTTTAATAAGCACCTTGCTGGCGCCGCTGTGTTTTACCACATTATTAATGGCTTCTTTTACTGCCAGATAAATATTTCGCCTTGGTATTCCGTCTATTGCCCGTTGCCGTCCGCTTATATCTTCTTCAAAAACAAGTTCAATGCCTGCTTCTTCTAAAAAATTATTTGCAAACTTACGGGTATAAGCCACCAGGCTGCCGATGGTATCGTTTGATGTATTTAATGCCCAGATGATTTCGTTCATTTTATGCACCATGTCCACACTGCCGTCTCCAATTTTATTTATTTCTGGATGCTGGGTAGTATCTAATCGTTTTTTAAGTACTTGTGTAAGCAGTGAGATGGAAGTAAGAGATGCTCCCAGTTCGTCGTGTATTTCTTTGCTGATGCGGCTTCGTTCATTAAGCTGTCCTTCCAGTGAAAACTTTGCTCCAATCAATTCTTTTTCATTTTTTAAAGCAGTAATTATAAGCTGTTTTGCAATTGCCTTTTTACGCTGATATAAATAAAAAAATAATCCGCTGATTAAAATAGCTGCTGTACTTATACCCAGCAGCCACAGTTGATTTTTTTGACGGCTAATTTTTAACTCTTTCGCAGCAAGCTGCTTTTCTGCTGCAGCATTCTTCAACCTTTCATCAAATTCCAGAGCCAGCTCTTCTGTATTTACTTTGTTTATCGAATCCCTTAGCTTTAAAATTTTTTCGGCCATTGACGCAGCCTCCCTGTATCGGCCAAGCCCGTGGTAGGCTTCATATATTACTTCGTAAAACAGTGCTTGTTTATTCAGGTTTAAGCTTTTAATGCTGCTGCTATCTAATTTTTTTAAAATAGCCAACTCCCTTTTAAAATCTTTTTTATCTCCATACCTACTTGCTATATTTATCAGTATCTCAGTTTCATCAACTGCTGAACCACTTTTTTGCGTTAATACTAATGCTTTGTTATAGTATAGTAATGATGAATCTGCTTGCTTAATATCCTGATAATAATTAGCCATATTATTATACAAGATTGCTAAAGAATATAAGTTGTTAGAAGCATGTGCCAATGAAATGCCTTCCTCAAGCACTTGCAATTGCCTGTGATTATTACTGTCGTTATATGAATAAATACTTGCAAGATTAATACAGGTGGTTATAATACCAGCTGTGTCGTGGTCCTTATAGTTTATTTCCTGCGCTTTTTTGGAATATTCAATGGCCTTATCAACAAGACGCATACCATCGTAAACATTAGACATGTTGCCATAAATTACTGGCAGGTTTTGCGGAGAGTACCTCTGTACTAAGGGGATAGATTTACTATAATAATAAATACAGGAATCGAATTCCTGAAAACGCTGATATACTATGGCGATTACACCGTAGCTTCTGCCAATTTGATTCTCATCGTTAAGCCTTTGAGCTTCATTAAGCATTTTAAAGGCGTAATATAAACCCTGTTGCTTATTTCTTTTACGTACCCCATACAAATAAGCCATACTTCGGTAATATAAAGCCTGCCCCTTCCAATAGTGTAGTGTATTGCTGATTGACATCGCTTTTTCGTAATAGAATATAGCGCTGTCAATATTTTCAGTAAGAATAATATCACCAAAGTCTATTAAAGCCTTTACGGTGTTTGAATCTGTTTTTTGTTGTTGAACAATTTTATAAAGGCTGTCCTTTGCAGATTGAGCATGGACACAGCTGCAAAGGGCTACAAATGGTAAAAAAAGAAAAAGCAACTTCTTCATAATATTTTGTAAGATACAAATTTGAAGGAACTGCTTTCTAAGGAAAAAGTACTAAATATGGCTACAACTTACCGTTCTTTATTTCATCCACCACACCCGGGTCAAGCAATGTGGAAGTATCACCAAGGTTAGCCGTTTCACCTTCGGCTATCTTTCTTAAAATGCGGCGCATAATTTTTCCACTACGGGTTTTAGGCAGGCCGCTTACAAACTGTATTTTATCCGGCTTGGCAATGGCACCAATTACCCTTGTTACAGTTTGTAAAATATCTTTTCTTCTCAGCTCCGCATCGCCATGGTGGCCGCTGTAAATAACATAGGCGTAAATGCCCTGTCCTTTTACATCATGCGGATAACCCACCACAGCACTTTCTACAACTCCTGCATGCATGTTAATAGCGTTCTCCACTTCGGCAGTGCCAATGCGGTGGCCGCTTACATTTAATACATCATCTACACGGCCAGTAATGCGGTACATGCCTTCATCATTTTTTAAAGCACCATCACCGGTAAAATATAAATTTGGGTAAGTTGCAAAATAGTTGGTGCGGCAGCGCTCATGGTCGCCCCATGTGGTACGTAATATACCAGGCCACGGTGCTTTAATGCACAGGTTGCCGGCCCCCACTATCTCCCCCGACGGGGGAAGAAATGGAGAAGATTGTGGCGAAGAATTTATTGATTGTTTAAAACTTATTGAAGGACGAATTTCTAACTCATTTATAATTTTTGATAAAGTCACTTCAACACTATTGATTACTTCATCGTTTGTAAATCGTATAACATCAAACCCAAGCTGTTTTAAAATTTCAGTTCTTTCTTTATCGTTCAGCGTATTTTCAGGCAGCTGATGTATTAATCCATCCACTTCAATAATCAATTTTTTACTCAGGCAAACAAAATCTGTTATAAACTGGCCAATAATATGCTGTCTTCTAAATTTATACCCTTCTAATTTTTTACCCTTCAGCTCTTCCCATAAAATATTTTCAGCTGGAGTTGGCTTCGTCCTATGTTCTTTTGCAAAATTTTTTAAAAGTTCATAAAGCATCGGGTCTGCATCCTGATAAAACTCTTCTATTTCAGGCTCTTTTACTCCGCTTATATCTTTTGCTTCTCCTCCACCGTCGGGGTTCCCTTCTGGGAACGAACGCAGTTCAGAGGGGGCCCCTTTTTCATCCACCAATACAGGCTGCACACCCGGCATTGGTAAGGTAGCCCAACCCGGTTTTGCATTTGTTATTCCTGCTAAATTAGAAATGAGCACACCACCCGTTTCTGTTTGCCACCAGGTATCTACAATGGGGCATTTCTTTTTCCCAATATGTTCATCGTACCAATGCCATGCTTCTTCATTAATGGGTTCTCCAACTGTACCCAATACTTTTAATGATGACAAATCTTTTCCCTGCAATGGCTCCAATCCAAAACCCATTAAACTTCTTATGGCTGTAGGTGCAGTGTATAAAATATCTACTTTATGCTTATCAACAATATCCCAAAACCTTCCTGCATCGGGCCAGGTAGGTATACCTTCAAACATTAATGAAGTAGCACCTGCACTTAACGGCCCGTAAACAATATAACTGTGGCCTGTAATCCAGCCAATATCTGCCGTACAAAAATGCACCTGCCCCGGTTTGTATTGAAATACATTTACAAAAGTGTAGTTAGTCCATAACATATAACCAGCGCAGGTATGTACCACGCCTTTTGGTTTGCCGGTAGAGCCAGAAGTGTAAAGAATGAACAAAGGATCCTCAGCGTCCATCTCTTCAGCGGCGGCCCCTCCTAAATCCTCCCCTGAGGGGAGGACTTTTGAGCTCTCAAAACTTTGAGAAACTTTTCCGGCATCCGGCATAGTGTCTAACTTAATTTTTATTTTTTCTGCAACTGCAACAGGATTATTTCTTACCTCTTCATTCGTAAATCGCAATTCAGTATAACCTATTTCTGCTAAAAATTTTGTTCTTGCTGCGTCATATTCCTTTTGTTGAGGAGAAGTATGATAACCGCCATCTATCTCTATTGTCAGCGTTTTTTGCAGGCAAACGAAATCAACAATAAATTCATCAATTATGTGCTGCTGCCTTAAATGGTAACCTGTTTTATTTGCTCTCAGTAATTCCCACAAAATTTTTTCTTCTTCTGTTCTGTTATTCTTAAGCTGTGTACTAATTTCTTTAAAAAGATTATACGTAGATGAACGGGCAGTTTCTCTCGGCCTTAAAGGTTCCTGTTCCTTCCCTCGGGGAAGGTTAGGATGGGCTTCCAACTGTTGTTCAGCATATTCCATTTCATCTTCCCACCATACATCCCTCCCTTTTATCATCGATACCGGAGTTCTTGTACGGGTGTACACAATTACTTTCTTCACTGTTTTATTTCCAATCAGTGCATCATCAATCACACTTTTTAAAGGAATATCTTTTGCGCCACGGTAAGCACCATCGCAGGTAATAATAAATTCAGCACCGGCATCATCTAAACGGTCTGCAATACTTTGTGCGCTGAAGCCGCCAAAAATTACAGAGTGTATGGCACCTATTCTTGCACAACCCAGCACCGCATAGGCCAGTTCGGGAATCATGCCCATATAAATACAAACACGGTCACCTTTTTTTACACCGTTGTTCTTAAGCATTTGTGCCACCTGACACACCCGTTTGTGCAGCCTTGCATAAGTAACCACACGTACTCTTTCTTCAGGATTGTTGGGCTCCCAAATAATAGCGGGCTTATCAGCCATGGTTGGCAAATGCCTGTCAATACAATTTTCAGTAATGTTCAGTTTAGCGCCTTTAAACCATTCTACTTTGGGTTCGGTAAAATTCCAGTCTAAAACCTTGTCCCATTTTTTGCGCCATAAAAAATTTTCGGCAATGCTGCCCCAAAATGCTTCCGGCTCCTCAATGCTTTTCTTATAATCGCTGTGGTACTGTTGTAATGATGTAATCTGATATGGATATGACATGCTGTTGTTTTATCTGCTTCAAAATTATACAAACGCACCGGCTTTACTGATACTTAATAAACAAATTGTACAAGTTTTTTAATACAACCAACATTACAGGATGGTTTCATTTTAAAACATATTATCTTTCCCCAAACAATTGTTTCTATATGAGTACACAGGCTTCGGCAAAGGGTATTGGAAAAGTTATATTCTCCTCATCGTTAGGTACGCTTATTGAGTGGTACGATTTTTACATTTTTGGTATGCTTGCCAAAACAATTTCCGTACAGTTTTTTCCTGATGGTAATGAAACAGCTGCTTTACTAAGTACGCTGGCCATTTTTGCTGCTGGTTTTTTAGTGCGTCCTTTTGGCGCATTGGTATTTGGAAGACTTGGTGATTTAATTGGCCGGAAATATACTTTTTTATTAACGCTGGTATTAATGGGCGGCTCCACTTTTTTAATTGGTTTAGTGCCAAGCTACAAAGCCATTGGCATGGCGGCGCCATTGCTTGTTTTATTATTACGTTTAATACAGGGCCTAGCATTAGGCGGCGAGTATGGAGGTGCTGCAACTTATGTTGCCGAGCATGCACCCGAAGGCAGGCGTGGCTATTTTACTGCATGGATACAAACCACTGCAACGCTGGGTTTGTTTGTGGCGCTGGGTGTAATTATGGCGGTAAAAAACAACATGAGCGATGCTGCATTTAATGCAGAGTGGGGCGGCTGGCGCTGGCCGTTCTGGATTTCAATTTTATTGGTGGGTGTTAGTATTTACATCCGTTTAAAAATGAATGAAAGCCCGGTGTTTGCAAAACTGAAGGCAGAGAAAAAAACTTCTACTAATCCACTGAAAGAAAGTTTTGGAAAAAAACAAAATTTTAAAATGGTGCTGCTGGCATTGTTTGGTGCAGTAATGGGGCAAGGCGTAGTGTGGTACACCGGCCAGTTTTATGCACAAAGTTTTTTAGAAAATACGGTTAAGATTGAGTTTATGCAAAACCGTGAAATATTGCTGTGGGCAATTGGTTTGGCAACTCCTTTCTTTTTGGTGTTTGGTGCGTTGAGCGATAAGATTGGAAGAAAATGGATAATGCTTACAGGGATGTTATTGGGAGTGATTTTTTACAGGCCGATATTTGGAACAATGCTGAAGGATGCAGATGCGAAGGAGTGGATGCAAGAAAACATTTCAATAATAAAGTCTGATACGATTACGAAATATCCCTCTCCTGCTAATAATCATGTTATAGAAGTTACAACTCAGTATAAAAATAATAGTGGAAATATATTTACAAGAATATCTGCTGATACGCTTTTATTATCTCCTTTTCCTGTAAGAAATGAAGTAATGAATGATAGCAATCCCAAATATTTAGACAAAATTCTTTCCACACCTCTCAAATGGAAATTCATCTTCCTTATTTGGGTAATGATAATTTTTGTAACAATGGTGTATGGGCCTGTGGCAGCATTTTTGGTGGAGCTGTTCCCTACTAAAATACGTTACACCAGCATGAGCCTGCCTTACCATATTGGCAATGGTGTGTTTGGCGGGCTGGTGCCGTTTATTGCCACATTACTTACTGCTACTTTTACTGCCGACCCATTGGTGGGTCTGTGGTACCCTATTGGTGTGGCGGCCTTGTGTTTTGTAATTGGTGCCTTGTATTTGAATAATAAAATTGATAAAGAAATTAACGATTAATAACCGACAGAGGTGACACCTTTTGAAAAGGTGTCACCTCTTTAAATTTTTTATATGAACCAGCTTAAAAGAATTATGGGTATACTGTGGATGCTGATTGCACCTGCTGTAATTTATTTTTTAATTGCAGGCGCTATTCAAAATATTAACAGCACAGGCACAAAAGATATTAATAAACCTATCCCCTGGGTAATCATCATTACTATATTTACACCTATTGCCGTAGGCTTAATGATATTTGGCTTTTATGCAGTTAAAGGTGAGTATGATAAATTGCCGGAGAGTTCAGAAGAACTGAATTAATTGACCCGTGGCTTCAGCCTGGGGGTTGAGAAGCTAATTTGTATTTGACTTTAGCCAAAACCTTGCTGTCAATTTTTCGGCTAAAGCCTGTAAAACTCTGTGCTTTCATCCACGGCCTGAAAGCCGTGGCAATTGATAAAAGATAGCTTTTTACAAAGCCAAAGCTTCTCTTAAAATCTAGCTAAATTAAAAAATTGTATATGGCTGTAAACCGCCGTAAAAAATATATGAAACGAACCATTATCATCTTTGGCATACTCACTCTTTATATTGTACTCTGTCAATGCTGCATGAAATTCAGGTTAAGCGATACAAAAACAAAAAAAATTTTTGCGGTAAAAAAAATACCTGTAAAAATATTTGATACTGTACTTAACGGGCAAAACCTGCACTATGTAATAACAGGTTTAGACAGTTTGCCTCTGTTGGTTTTTATACATGGCAGCCCCGGAAGCTGGAGTACTTACAAAGACTTTATGTTAAACGAAGCCATAGCACAAAAATTCAGGTGTATGGCAATAGACAGGCCAGGGTTTGGCTATAGCAATTTTGGTACTCCGATGCACCTGGAGGAGCAAAGCGAATTATTTTTACGTATTGTGGCGGCTCATCAAAATGGAAAGCCAATTTACCTGGCGGGCCACTCTATTGGAGGGCCTGTGGTTGCACAAATGGCAGCGTTAAGCCCCGGCAGTTTTAAAAAAATAGTAATCATGTCGGGCTCTATTTCTCCTTACCAGGAGAAGAAGGAAAAATGGCGGTATATTTTTAATAACACAGTAATGAAAAGTTTTTTACCAGGTGCATTTGCACCCAGCAATACAGAAATACTCTGGTTTAAAAAAGACTTATACCAGTTAGAAACACAAATGAGTAATATTGATGCTGAAGTAATTTTTTTGCACGGCGATAAAGATAAATGGGTACCAATAGAAAACGTAGCCTATGGATTAAAAACAATGACAAATGCTACAAGTAAAGTTTCAGATACCATACACGGTGCAGGCCACATGATACAATTTACCAACAAGGATAGAATAGTTAAAGTGCTTACAACTTTGTATTAACGCTACTTAATTTTCAATTGCATTATAAATAGCTTCATGAATTTTTGGCCTAACATTCATATCAAGCAACTTGCGGTTATCACCACCGTTGGGGTTTACCCGGTTACTTAAAAAAACATATACTAATTGTTGTGCAGGGTCGGCCCAAACGCAAGTACCGGTAAAACCTGTATGGCCAAATGTTTGTGCGCTTGCAGATAAACAGGGATAAGGATCGGGTCTTTTGTTATTATCTTTTTCAGGTTTATCAAACCCATAACCACGGCGGCTTATTTCACTATGGTAAGCTGTAAATAATTCCACTGTTTCTTTTCTTATAAACCGTTTGTTATTTATGGTGCCGCCATTCATTAGCATTTGCATTATCATTCCCAAATCATATGCATTGCTGAATAACCCTGCATGGCCAGCCACACCTCCAAACATGGCTGCGCCGGGGTCATGCACATCTGCCGTTAATAATTGCTGGCGAAAAGTTTTTTCATCTTCAGTAGGTATTACCCGGCTTGTGAGATTGCTTTCTCTTGGTTTAAAACCGGCTGTTGTTAAACCCATTGGCCTGTAAAATTCTTTTACCACATATTCATTCAGTGGGTATCCGCTTACAGCTTCCACAATTTTTCCTAAAAAAATAAAATCGTTATCACTGTAAATGTATTTACCTGTTGCACTTAACGGGCTGTTGAGTATGCGCTGGTAAATAGTATCCCGCCAGGCTGTACGCATGTACATATTTTGCGCCACCCTTATGCTGAAAGAATCTGAAACTATTTTGCTGTAAAATTTTGGTAAAGGGTTACCAAGGCTGTCAATTGTTTCTTTATAAAATGGAATGTAAGAAACAAGCCCTGCCTGATGCAGTAAAATATTTTTTATGGAGAGGTTTTCTTTGTTGCTTCCTTTAACCCAGGGCAGGTAATCGCCTAATTTTTTATCCAGTTCAATCTTGCCTTCATCGTATAACTTCATTACGCTGATTGTGGTGGCACAAATTTTTGTAACCGAAGCCATGTCATATACACTCTCTGCATTTACGCTTTTACTGCTGCCTGTTGCATAACTGCCAAACGATTTAAAATAGGCAAGCGTACCGTTTTTTGCCACCAATACCACACAGCCTGGTGCCGCTCCTTTGTTAACAGCATCTGTGGCAATTGAGTCAATTGCAGAGAGTTTATCAGTGTTAAACTTTGTTGCTGCATTTGGGGCAAAAAAAAACTGGTACTTACAATACCACTGCCAAATTTATATTCATAGCAAACAGTTACAGGCAACTTTCCTTTGGCAGCAATTTTTCCCTGCAGTAAATCAATGGCGGCATTTTGTATAATATCGTCATCTTCATAACAGGCTACTAAATTTTTTGCACTGCACCAGTTTTTTATTGCGTAAGGATTACCAAAAACAAAAGTAACAGCATTGGTTTGCTGCTGCAGTTGTGCAGCAAAATCTACCGCAGTTTTACTTATACCAAAATTATTAGCGGGTACTCTTGCATAATTATGTATCCCAATAACAACTTTTTTATACTTCTTTTTAAGTGCTGCAATTTTTGCCGGTGTTGCCGTAGCTGTGTAAGGCAAATAAATTACATCTGCATTATAATCGGCTTTCATTCTTTTGGCAAAAGCATTTCCGGTACTGCTGCCTATACATACATACAATACATCTTTCCCTTTTTTATCAGGCACTGAAAGGGGGAAAAACTGTGCGTCAGTTTGTTTTAAAACAGTCAGCGCATTTTCTGCCACAATCCTGCGCATACTGCTAACGCTGCTGTTTAAATCTGCGGTAAGATTTTCAGTATTTATTGGCTGCAGGTTTGCCAAACCATACTGATATTTACTCAGCAGCACTTTCATGCAATGCCTGTCAATATCGTCCTGTGTAAGTCTTTTGTTTTTTATGGCTTCTTTAATTTTTGTAATAGCCAGCGGCACATCACCTGGCAGGCACAGCATATCATTACCGGCAATAAGCGATTCAACAGAGGCTGCACCATCAGGATAAAACTTTTTTACTCCGGCCATTTCCAGGGCATCAGTAAAAGTTAAACCCTGGTAACCCATTTGGTTGCGCATTAAATCGGTTACATTATTTTTTGAAATAGAGGTGGGTTTGTTTGGTGTATTATCAATTGCAGGAATAGCCAAATGCGCAATCATTACACTGCCGATACCTGCTTTAAATATTTCATTAAAAGGATACAGCTCCAGTGAGTCTAATTGTGCTTTTGTTTTATTAATCACCGGCAAATCATAATGAGAGTCTACTGCCACATCTCCATGCCCGGGAAAATGTTTAGCACAGGCCATTACGCCATTGTCCTGCATACCCTTCATATATTGAATACCATATAAAGCCACTTTATATTTATCCTCTCCAAAACTGCGGTCATTAATTACGGGGTTGTTAGGGTTATTATTTACATCCACCACCGGTGCATAATTTACCTGTATGTTCATGCGCTTGCATTGCTCTGCCACAATTTTTCCATAATTGTAAACCACTGTTGCATCGGGCATGGCACCCAGCATCATTTGTCGGGGCAATGGCAGCACACTGTCAATCATACGCATGCCGAGCCCCCATTCTGCATCAATACAAACTAGTATAGGTGTTTTGGCCTGCGCCTGCAAAGCGTTTAAAATATGGGCCTGCTTTACCGGGCTGCCCTGAAAAACACAAATGCCGCCAACATTATACTGCTTAACTAAATCGTTTACCTGTTTATCAAAAAAAGTAGTTGTTTTTGTTTTGGCATCGTAAGTGCTTAACCGCACCACCATTAATTGTGCAATGCGTTCATCGGGGCTTAATGCTTTAAAAACACTGTCGGCCCATTGCTGAGCGTTAGCATTTTGTGCCACTAAATTTTTAAAACAAATAATTGTTACTAACAGAATTATAAAGTGCTTCTTCATATGTATAAAAGTAGTCAATAACCACAAATTTCAGTTTTTTAAATTAACAGCGCTTTTAAAAATATTTTTTAACTTTACCGTATGTCAATTGCAGATAAATACCGGCCATATTATACTTACGATGACTATTGCCTTTGGGAAGGTAAATGGGAGTTAATTGAAGGTATGCCATATGCCATGAGTCCGGCACCAATACCGGCGGATCAAAGGGTATCCACAAATTTAAGTTTTGAATTTGAAAAAGTGCTTAAGGTCGGATGCCGTAAGTGTAAAACCTATCAGCCATTAGACTGGAAAGTTACAGAAGACACCATTCTGCAGCCTGACATATTAATTGTTAGCAATAAAATTGACAAAAAATTTCTCGACTTTCCGCCACTTTTAATTGTAGAGATTTTATCACCGTCTACAGCAATAAAAGACCGTGGCATTAAAATGGAACTATATCAGGAGTAAAAAGTAAAGTATTACCTTATTGCCGACCCTCAGTTTAAAAAACTGGAAATTTACCAGCTTACAGGCAACACTTATGAGCCGGTAGCTGTAAACCCCAGTGAGTTTACATTTCAACTGCTGGATGTATGTATTGCCTCTGTTACTTTCTCAGAAATTTGGGACTGATATTTTAACTTTTTTTCAGTGCCTAAAAAATGCGACTTTTGCGGTTTACAAAAAGGAGTACATCGTTTTGCCCGATATCATTCAACTATTACCTGATAACATTGCCAACCAGATTGCCGCTGGCGAAGTAATACAGCGCCCTGCAAGCGCTGTAAAGGAGCTTTTGGAAAATGCAGTGGATGCCGGAGCTGATGAAATAAAATTGATTATTAATGATGCAGGCAAAAGTTTAATACAGGTTATAGATAATGGCAAAGGCATGAGCGAAACCGATGCCCGTATGGCTTTTGA
>JAGVCC010000283.1 GCA_020059395.1 Chitinophagales bacterium
ACATACGAAGCCATTGTAAAAGGTGATAACGTACCAAGAGCCGGTATTCCTGAATCGTTCAATGTATTGGTGCATGAATTAAGAGGATTGGGCTTAGACTTGAAATTTGACTAAAACCCCCTCCGCCCCCTAAAGGGGGAACTGGGTTCATTAAATTCAAAACAGCATTGCTTGATGAAAGGGCATAATGCAAAAAATTAAAAAACTTCTTAAGCCTCTTTAGGGGTTTGGGGTAAAAAGTAACAGTAAATATGGCATTCAAAAAAGAAAACCGTCCAAGAGCAACCTTTTCTCAAATTACTATTGGTTTGGCAAGCCCAGACAGTATTTTGGAAAAAAGCTATGGTGAAATTTTAAAGCCTGAAACAATTAACTACCGTACTTACAAACCAGAAAGAGATGGTTTGTTTTGCGAAAGAATTTTTGGGCCGGTAAAGGATTATGAATGTGCCTGCGGCAAGTACAAGCGCATACGCTACAAAGGCATTGTGTGCGACCGCTGCGGTGTAGAAGTAACAGAAAAAAAAGTACGCCGTGAACGTATGGGCCACATTAAACTGGTGGTGCCTGTGGTACACATCTGGTACTTTAAAAGTTTACCAAACAAAATTGGATACCTGTTGGGTATGAGCTCTAAAAAATTAGAGAGCATTGTTTACTACGAACGTTTTGTGGTTATACAGCCCGGTATACGTGCAGATAAAGGACAGAATTATGCAGACCTGTTAACTGAAGAAGAATATTTAGACATACTGGATACTTTACCAAAAGATAACCAGTTTTTGCCTGATGAAGACCCAAATAAATTTATTGCAAAAATGGGTGCACAGGCAGTGCATGATATGTTACAGCGCATTGATTTGGATCAACTGAGTTTCGACCTTCGTCACTCTGCTGCTAACGAAACTTCACAACAGCGTAAGGCAGATGCGTTAAAGCGTTTGAGTGTTGTGGAAGGTTTCCGTGATGCAAATACAAGAATTAACAACCGTCCTGAATGGATGGTAATGCAATACATTCCTGTTATTCCACCGGAACTGCGCCCATTGGTTCCATTAGATGGTGGCCGTTTTGCATCGTCTGATTTAAATGATTTATACCGTCGTGTTATTATCCGTAATAACCGTTTAAAACGATTACTAGAAATTAAAGCACCTGAAGTAATCTTACGTAACGAAAAGCGTATGCTGCAGGAAGCAATAGACAGCTTATTTGATAACAGCCGTAAATCAAACGCTGTAAAAGCAGAAGGTGGCCGTGCATTAAAATCATTGAGCGATGTATTGAAAGGTAAGCAAGGACGTTTCCGTCAAAACTTATTAGGTAAACGTGTGGACTATTCAGGTCGTTCTGTAATTGTAGTAGGCCCTGAGTTAAAAATGCACGAATGTGGTTTGCCAAAAGATATGGCGGCAGAATTGTTTAAGCCATTTATCATTCGTAAACTGATTGAAAGAGGTATTGTAAAAACAGTTAAGAGTGCCCGTAAACTGGTTGATAAAAAAGAAGCCATCGTTTGGGATATTCTTGAAAATATATTGAAAGGCCATCCGGTAATGCTTAACAGGGCCCCAACCCTTCACCGTTTATCAATTCAGGCATTCCAGCCTAAATTGATTGAGGGTAAAGCGATACAATTGCACCCATTGGTAACCACCGCTTTTAACGCCGATTTTGATGGTGACCAGATGGCTGTGCATGTTCCTTTAAGCAGTGCTGCAATTTTAGAAGCACAATTACTGATGTTGTCTTCTCACAACATTTTAAACCCACAAAACGGTACCCCAATCACCCTGCCTTCTCAGGACATGGTATTGGGTTTATATTATATTACCAAGGGTAAAAAATCGACCGACACTGAAAAAGTACGTGGTGAAGGGAAAGCGTTTTACAGTGCAGATGAAGTGATTATTGCTTTAAATGAAAGGCAAGTTGATTTACATGCCCACATTAAGGTAAAAGTAAACGTACGTAATGCAGATGGCACTTTTGTTTTCAAATTGACTGAGACAACTGTGGGCCGTGTGTTATTTAACCAGCATGTGCCAAAAGGCGCTGGGTATGTAAATGCACTGCTTACAAAAAAATCATTAAGGGAAATTATTGGTGATATTATTAAGTGGACAGACGTACCAACCACTGCTAAATTTCTGGATGATATTAAAACACTCGGATACCGCATGGCGTTCCGTGGTGGCTTGTCATTCAATATTAACGATCTTATTATTCCTGAAGTAAAACAGGAAATGATTGAGAATGCACAAGGCGAAGTTGATGAGGTGTGGGAAAACTACAACATGGGTTTAATTACCAATAACGAACGTTATAACCAGATTATTGACATCTGGAGCCGTGTGGATACCAAAGTAACCGAGACATTAATTCGTGAACTTGCAAATGATAAACAAGGATTCAACTCTGTTTATATGATGCTGGATAGTGGTGCCCGTGGTAGCAAGCAGCAGATTAAGCAGCTGGCTGGTTTAAGGGGGTTGATGGCTAAACCGCGTAAATCTGGTTCATCAGGAAGTGAGATTATTGAAAACCCAATTCTCGCCAACTTTAAAGATGGTTTAAGTGTATTGGAATACTTTATCTCTACTCACGGTGCCCGTAAAGGTTTGGCGGATACTGCCTTGAAAACTGCCGATGCCGGTTACTTAACACGTAGGCTCGTGGATGTTTCTCAGGACGTTGTGATAAATGAAGAAGATTGCGGCACATTACGTGGTATTGCAACTTCTGCATTAAAAGATAATGAAGATGTAATTGAAGCTCTTGCTGACCGTATTGAAGGCCGTATGAGCCTGCATGATGTGTATCATCCTTTAACTGAAGAATTATTAATTTCTGCAGGTGAGGAAATAAGCACAGAAATGGCAAGAAAAATTGAAGATAGCGGTATTGAAACTGTTGAAATACGTTCGGTACTTACTTGCGAAAGCAAGCGTGGTGTATGCGTAAAATGTTATGGTAAAAACCTTGCAAGCGGTATGCTGGCGCAACGTGGCGATGCTGTAGGTATCATTGCTGCACAAAGTATTGGTGAGCCGGGTACACAGTTAACCTTACGTACCTTCCACGTGGGTGGTGTGGCTGGCTCTGCATCAGTAGAATCTACCTTAGGTGCTAAATTTGACGGTACCATTCAATTTGACGGGTTACGTACAGTAATTACAGAAGATAATGCTGGTAAAAAATCGCATGTGGTAATAGGCCGTACCGGTGAGGTAAGAATTATGGATGTTAAGAATGACCGTTTGTTAATTACAAACAACATTCCTTACGGTGCAGTTCTAAATGTAAAAGACGGACAAAAAGTTGCTAAAGGAGATGTAATATGCTCTTGGGATCCATTTAACAACGTAATTGTTGCGGAGGTTGCAGGTACTATTAAATTTGAAGCATTATTGGATGGTATTACTTACCGTGATGAAAGTGATGAGCAAACTGGTCACCGTGAAAAAGTGGTTATTGAAACAAAAGACAAAACCAAGCTGGCTACCATTTTTGTAGAAGGCAAAGAAAAGAAAACATATAACTTGCCCGTAGGGTCGCACATTGTGGTGGAAGAAGGTGATGATGTAAGAAGCGGGCAGGTGCTGGTTAAAATTCCACGTGTATTAAGCAAGCTGAAAGATATTACGGGTGGTTTACCACGTGTAACAGAATTATTTGAAGCAAGAAATCCAAGCAACCCTGCAGTGGTTTGCGAAATTGATGGTGTGGTTGCATTTGGAGCTATTAAGCGTGGTAACAGAGAGATTATTGTGGAAGCTAAAGATGGTGTAGTAAAAAAATACCTGGTTCCATTAAGCCGCCAGATTCTGGTGCAGGATGGAGACTTTGTAAAAGCTGGCGCACCATTAAGTGATGGACAAACTTCTCCGGCAGATATTCTGGCAATTAAAGGGCCGTTTGCAGTACAGGAATATGTGGTGAACGAAATTCAGGAAGTATACCGTTTACAAGGTGTGAAGATTAATGACAAGCACATTGAAGTTATTGTAAGGCAAATGATGCGTAAAGTAACCGTGGAAGATGCCGGTGATACTAAATTCCTTGAAGGAGATACTGAAGACCGCCACGACTTTAATATTGAGAATGATTATATTTTTGATAAAAAAGTTATTACAGAATCCGGCGACAGCAGCAAATTAAAAGTAGGACAGATTGTTACCTTACGTGATGTACGTGAAGAAAACTCCATCTTGCGCCGTGCAGATAAAAAACTGGTTGAATACCGTGATGCTCAACCTGCAACTTCATCACCATTGTTGCTGGGTATTACAAAAGCATCGTTAGGTACACATAGCTGGATATCGGCTGCATCATTCCAGGAAACAACCAAAGTATTGTCTTCTGCCGCTATACAGGGTAAAACAGACGAAATGCTTGGCTTGAAAGAAAACGTTATCACAGGACATCACATACCAGCCGGTACCGGTTTGCGTGAGTTTGAAAATATGATTGTGGGAAGCAAGGAAGAGTACGAGCTGTTAATGACTACTAAAGAAGCTATGAGTTTTGATGACGAAGAGTAAGAAACTGTAAACCATTTTATAAAAACCACCCGCATTAAAACGGGTGGTTTTTTTATGCGGTTAACCGGCATACTTTTTACATGGCGGAAACGTTTAACTATACTATTGTTAAACGATTTAATTGCTAATTATGGAACAACAAACACACTTAGTTAATCAACAACTTAAAAGAATTGAACCGGTTGCAAAAAAGTGCAGCTTTTGTCTTAACGGTACTTCACAAAGTATGAACGATAATTATTTTGTTCCGGTTTTTAAAGAAAACGACCGCACCAATATTGTAGTATACCGTTCTGTAAAGTATCAAAAAATTGATATTGGTATACCCAGGTGTATTGAGTGTAAATCCCTTCATCAAAAAGCCAAAACAAAAGCGTTGGTTATTTCGCTGATTGCAGCACTTGCAATAGTAGCGTTTATGGTGTATAATTTTTTAGATTTTCACGCTGTAGTAAGTGTGGGTTTACTTTTTCTTGCAGGCTTTGCAGGTTTTGGTGGCTATGCGTATTTACAAAATGTATTTGCAGGGAAAGCTGGTATTTACTCATTAAAAGCCGGGGCAGAAGGTGACGCATTGGTAATGGATTTTTTAAATCAGGGGTGGAGTTTAAAACAGCCTACTGCATGATGACGATTATATTTTATAAGAAATTCTTACCGTTAACCCTTTCCTAAAACTTTGCTTTTTGTTGCTGTTAAACAGTGTTTTTGCGGTATCTTGCCATTGTTAACATTGTGCATGATGAAGAATTTTTCCTTTGTATTAAATTTATTGTTACTTGCTGCGGTGGGCTTTTTGTATTACAAAAATTTTTCAGCAACAAATAAAAGCAGCAATCCGGTGGCTGTATCTCCTGCAGTAAAAGACAGTTTGGTACTGCCGGCTAGAGTAGCTTACGTTGATCTGGATTCGCTGAATGAAAAAATCACCTACTTTAAGCAAAGCCGTAAGGCACTGGAACAGTTACAAAAAAATAACGAGGCAGAAATTACAAATGATTTGCGTGCATTAGAGGGCAAGCAGAATAATTTTATGCAGAAAAACCCAAACCCAACACCTGAACAGATACAGTCTTTAAGAGCCCAGTTGATGAACGACCAGGATGCGATTGAGGGAAAAAAACAAAAATATACTCAGGTGCTCAATCAAAAGAATTTTGAACTGGTTGAAAAAATACGCAAAGAATTAAAGGACTTTTTTGCAGCCTATAACAAGGAAAAAAAATATCAGTATATTTTAACCACCAGTGCCGATTTAGATTATATAATTTATAAAGACAGTACACTGAATATTACGCAGGATGTAATACAAGGGATGAATGAAAAGCTAAAGGCCAAGAACTGACAGCTGGTTCATTACAATAAAAATTAATTATCTTGTTCCGGTTAAAAAACCGGAATTTTTTATGCCACAACAACAAACAGATATACAAAACAGCAATAATGGTGAAACGGCATTTAAACCCAGTCTTGGTCTTTTTGATGCCACTATGATTGTAGCCGGAAGCATGATTGGCTCCGGTATTTTTATTGTAAGTGCAGATATAACCCGTAATGTGGGCAGCGCAGGCATGTTGATAACCGTGTGGCTTATAACCGGTTTTATGACGCTTACTGCTGCATTAAGCTATGGTGAATTAAGTGCTATGTTTCCCAAAGCAGGCGG
>JAGVCC010000393.1 GCA_020059395.1 Chitinophagales bacterium
AATATAAACAGGCAGCTTATATTTATTGGCAAATGTGGATACACCTTTTATATGATCGCCATGCTCATGCGATACAAAAATGGCCTTTACTTTTTTTATGGGCAGGTCTAACTGACGCAAACGTTTTTCTGTTTCCCGGCAGGATATACCTACATCAATAAGCACAGCATCTTCATTATTACCTACATAATAACAATTGCCGTTACTGCCTGAGTTAAGAGATGCAACTTGTAATGCCATAGTGCAAAGAAAGCCTTTTTTGCTGCAATTGACTTATTGTCACGTAATTATAAAAAAACGGGTATTTATACTAAGTGAATTTTCATTTCCTACAGCGTAATAAAAGATGCGGCAAAGATAGCTGCGGCAGCCTTATTCGCTTATTTTTACAGCACCAAAACAATTGATACAATTTTTAAGCGTATCCAATCTCCTCCGGAAAAAGCCGTAATCCTCTCATCTGTTGAAAAGCTGTAAAGCTGCCCAAGGCAGTAAATAAATCAATATTCTTTGATTGAGTTAAAACCACTGGCATTGTTTATTGCGTAATTGCGGTTACGCTCATTAAACACTGTTTACAAAAATCATTACCTCATCAAAAAATGAAACAGTATGGAAACTTATTACACGGCTTACACAAAACTGCTCGACTTTAAAACGTATTATTTCGTAAAAAAATTCACATCTTTTCCTGAGCTTAAAAACGTAGCACCAGTAATGAATGCCTATGGTATGCACACAGACTTTGACAGGGCTTGCAGTATTGCAGGCGTTACAGATGCAGATGTAAAGGCAACTTTACTGGAGCAGGCTAAAGAAAGCAGGCCCACCGCAAAAGTTTTTGCATTAAACCCCACAATTATGGCGGCGGCTGTTACCGGCTAAAATATTTCCCGGCGCAAGCACAAACAAAACCCTGCCAGCTTTTTTAACGGCAGGGTTTTTTATGCGGTAGTTATTTCTCTGTATTACCAGCTTCCTGTAAAAAATCAAACAGTGTTTTCTCCTGCGGAATACTTAATTTTTTGCGTAAGCGGTACCTGCTTATTTCAACACCACGTACAGTTATGTTCATTAGCTGTGCTATTTCTTTTGATGATAGCTTTAAGTGCAGGTAAGTACACATTTTTAAATCGGTGCTGGTAAGTGCCGGGTATTTTAATTTCAGTTTTTTTAAAAAATCATTGTTTACTTCATCAAAATGTGAGGCAAACTGCTCCCAGCTGCTGTTGTTTTTTTCAACATCATTTAAAAGCTGAATAGACTTTTTGATATCATGATTTTCGCCGGTTTTTTTATACAGGCGCTGCAATTCATCTTTTACTTTCAGCAGCGCATCACTTCTTTCCACCAGGTGCATGCTTACATCTGCCAGCTCCCTGTTTTTATAAATAACCTCATTGGCCAGCTTTTCGTTTTGCAGCTTTATAATTTCTTTTTCATTTTTTTCTACCTCAAGCTGGTGTATATATTTTAATCTTTTTTGTTCTTCTTCAAACTGCAGTTGTTGTTTTAAAAGTTTTGTTTTTTGATACCTGTTTACCAAAAAAACTAAAGCCACCACAAGCACCACATAAAAAGCATAGGCCCAAACAGTTTTATACCATGCCGGTTTTACCACAAACTGGTAACTAACCGGCTCACATTCATTGCCGAAATTATCCCTTGCTTTTACTTTAAAAGTATAAGTGCCGTTAGGCAAATTAGTGTAGTCTTTTTCAGGCTTTGTTACCCAGGCAGACCATGTATTATCATACCCATCCAGTTGGTAGCTGTATTCAATATTTTTTTGTTCGCCAAATGCAGGCGCACTAAATTCAAAATGAAATGAATTAAAGCTTTTAGCAAATTCAAGCAGTTGTTTTTGCCGGTACTGGTTGCTTTGTGTTTTAGCAAAATAACCTCCAAAAATTAAACTGTCTGTTTTACCCAGCGCTTTTACCTGCGTAAGCAAAACGGATATACCAACATTACGCTGCAGGTACTTTTTATAGTTCAGGTGTATTATGCCATTGTCTGATGCTATAAAAATATTCTCGTCTGAAAAAGGATATACATTCTCAAAGCCTGACAGTATTTTGCCCGTAAGCTCCGGAAAATAAATAATGCGGTATTTTTCGGGAGTGCTCACCTGCTGTGCCACACCAATTTTTTTGCCACTGCAAAACCAAATATTTCCAGCAGCATCTTCATTAAGATATTGTAAGCTGGTGGTGCCAAAAACTGTTAGTAAAAAAGCCGAAGGGGTAAACCACCCTTTGTTGGCATCAAGCTCATACACACCTTTTTCTGTTGCAACAACTACCCGGTTGGCTATGCGGAAAACATGATTGCGCAGAGATGATGGCAAGCCGTCTTTTTCAGTATATAATTTAGCGCTAAATGATTTGCCTGCAGTATCAATAGTTAATTTATAAATGCCCCTGTATGGGTGTGATGCCCAGAATACACCACTATTATCTGTTGCTAAAAACCGCAGCGACTCATTGATGCCTTTAAGATTATAACTGTTTTTGTATGTGATGTTATTAAACTCAATCAGGCTTAGCCCTGCGTATGTGCCCGCAACTACAAGTGACGATGGAAATACAGAAGACACTGGAACATACAACCAATTGCCAATGCCGGTAAACAAAGGAATGGCCTGCCTGTTTTGTATGGTATAACTGCCGTTATGGTGGCCCATTAACAACTGTTTATTTACTTCGCTTAAATGCCAGGCCTGGCCGCTGCTGCCTGTAATAAGGCTGAAAGCACCTTTGGAAAAACTAATATCCTTATCGCTGTTAAATAATGTTGCAGCATATGCGCCATCTGAAGAGGCAATGTATAACTGGTTGTTATAAACACAGGATGAGTAGCCGGCCACTTCATTATTTTTACTGGGCTTTATATATTTTATGGCCGCACTGTAAGCAATAAAACTAATGCCATTGTTAAGCCCTGCCCATAAGTTTTGATTTTTATCAAGAAAAAGTGATAATACATTGTTGTTTTGAAGCCCTTCGTTACGGGATATTTGCTGTATAATATCTCCCTCATTATTCAAAATAAAACATCCGTCAGAAACAGTGCCTGCAACAAACTCGGTATTATTAATTTTCTCAATGGTATAGATATGCTTTTCTTTTAGCGCCGCATCGGCAACGGTAATTTTTTTACTTAAAAGCCCCCGGCTAAAAGTATAAAAGCCGTTGGTTAGTGAGCTTATTAATAAACTGTCTGATGAAAGGCTGATGATGCCCGTAATTTCAAAATTGGGTACAGCAGCCGGCTGGCAAATTGGTTGCCAGCCATTGTTTATAAATTGAAAAATACCTTTTTCCCTGTCTTGCGCAAAAAGCTTACCGCCAACATTTTTTAAGAAACTCCATTCCGATATGGCAGGATATACCAATATGGTTTCGTTTTTATATTCAAAAATCCTGTCTGGGGTTCTAAAAAAAACGGAGCCGTTTAAAAATTCTATATCCCAAACATCAGTAAACTGGTTTTTGGGCCTAGGTATTAATTGTTTTAAAGAAGTGTATTGCAGCACCCCGTTGCTGCCAGGTTCAAAATAACCCAACTCATCCTGCCCGCCGGCATACACACGGTTTAAAGATGTATCAATACCTATCGATCGTAAAATTGTTTTGTTTGGCTGGGGATATACTTTCCAATAATTACCATCAAAAGTGATGAGGCCCTCATTATTGGCAAAATACATACGCCCCCATTTATCCTGTTCAGCATCCCATGTTTGGGTACCGGCCCGGTAATCGGTATTGGTATAATTGAGTATTTGTGGCAGCCCAATTGTGTTTTGGCAAAAAGCAACCAATCTAAGGAGCATTAAGCTGGCAACTAACAGTCCTTTTTTCATTATTTAAAGTTATGTGTTTTTGATGTAGTAATGATGTAGTATAAAAATATTGATAATCAACATTTTAGTTTTTTTTGATGTAGTGTAGATGGGGTTGTAAATACTGTAAACACTCAATTTGCTGATTAGTTTTGTGCTGATTCGATTTCTTGTAGAATTCATCAAAACAAAAACTTGCGTATGAAAAAAGTCCTCAAAAGTCTTTTCCTGTTTCTTTTTTTGTCAACCGCCATCTTTTCGCAGGCACAGAATAAAACTGTAAGCGGAAGAGTGCTTAACGAAAAAGGGGCCGGAATTGCAAATGCATCAGTTGTTCCCAAAAATTCAAAAAGCGGAACATTTACAAATCAAAACGGCGAATTTTCGCTCAGTGTTACGGCAGCCACCAAAAGCTTGGTGATAACCTCAGTGGGGTATGCCAGTAAGGAAGTAGCCATTACAGGCAATACAGCCGAAGTGGTGCTAACCGAAGCAGTATCCAGCCTTAATGAAGTGGTTGTGGTAGGCTACGGTACTCAAAAAGTAACTAAGGTTTCGGGTGCTATTTCAACTGTAAAAGCTGCAGATATTGAAAAGCTGAAACCAGTAAGGGTAGAGGATGCACTGCAAGGCAGGGCATCTGGTGTAACAGTAATTTCTCCAGGTTCGCCGGGGGCTAAACCCACAGTTTTAATAAGAGGTATTCCTTCATTTTCCGGAACTGACCCGGTAGTAATTATTGATGGAGTTCCTCAAACACTCACCGATTTTAATTCTATCAATCCAGCCGACATAGAATCTATAAACGTTTTAAAGGATGCCGCCACCACCGCAATTTATGGTGTAAAAGGTGGTAACGGTGTAATACTGGTTACTACAAAAAGCGGCAGAAAAAACCTTAAAACTGATATTACAGTTAACAGTAACTATGGTATGCAGGAGGTAATGAATAAAATTGGGGTGCTTAATGCGACAGAATATGCTGCTATAATAAATGAAGGAAGCACCGTGGCCGGTGGTAATGTCATCTTTCCTGATTTATCTAAAATTGGCGTTGGTACCAACTGGCAA
>JAGVCC010000347.1 GCA_020059395.1 Chitinophagales bacterium
ATTGGCATTGAGAGAAATTTTTACAGCAACACCCTTAGCGAAGTAACTAACCAGCGTTTAAAACGCTACTTTATGCTTGGCTTTACATGGAATTTTAAAAACAAAGGCGCAATGCCTGCACCACAACAATAATTTTTAATACCCTGCATAAAAATTTTTATACAATGAAACAGTTTATAACATTACTACTGATGAGTACTGCAGTTTTTCAAACCAATGCCCAGCAGTTTATTGACAAAGCGGTTATAGAATACGAAGCAAAAACAAACGTTAAAAAAACTATAGGCGGCGGCAGTTGGGCAGAAATGCTGAAAGAAAACATGCCACAGTTTAAAACTGCTTATTTCACACTTTCTTTTGCAAACAATAAGAGTATTTTTAAATTCAGCAAATGGGCCGATGGGCCAAAAGTACCTGAGTTTATGCGCCGGGGGGATGAAGAAAACAGCTGGTATTTTGATTTTGATGCCAACAAATTTGTAATGGAAAAAGATGTGGTGGGATCAAAATTTAATGTAAGCGACAGTATACCTGCCATTGACTGGAAGCTTACAAATGAAAACCGTGAAATTGCTGGCTTCAACTGCCGCAAGGCCATTGGTAAAATAATGGACAGTGTATATGTATTTGCATTTTATACAGATGAAATTTTAATACCCGCAGGCCCCTGCTCCATTAATGGATTACCCGGCGCTGTGCTTGGGCTAACCATACCAAGAATGTACGTTTCGTACATGGCAACCAAAGTTTCGCTGGGAGCTGATGAAACAAAGATTAAACCGGTAACCGCAAAAAAACAGCTTACTAATACTGCTTTAAAAACAACCGTTACTGAACGAATTAAAGAATGGACCAGCGATGATGAAGATGAAGACAGCAAAATGTGGCGTAACCAGTTTTTGTGGAATATATTCTTGTAAAACTTATTTTTCTTTAATACGCAAACATAATACTGCCGCAATTATCATAGAGCAGCCACCTAATGCTATAGCATAAATGGCCTGGTTACCAAAAAGATATTTTGTAAACATGCCCAATAAGGTTGCTGCTAATATTTGCGGTATTACAATAAAAAAATTAAAAATACCCATGTACACCCCCATTTTATGTGCAGGTAAACTTTGTGTAAGCATAGAATATGGCATTGCTAAAATGCTGGCCCATGCAAAACCAATACCAGCCATACTTATAATGAGTGCGTATTCATTTTTAAAAACCATATAGGTTATTAAACCAAGCCCGCCTGCAATTAAGGCTATCATGTGTGTAACTGGCCTTGAAAATTTTTTTGACAGTACTGGCAACAAAAAAGCAAACAGTGCCGCAAAGCCATTGTAAAAAGCAAACATTACACCTACCCAATTACCAATTTTATTATACTCAGGTGATGTAGCATCAGTTGTATTGTAAATATTTTGCGCCAGTGCCGGCGTTGAATAAATCCACATAGAAAACAATGCAAACCACGAAAAAAACTGCACCACAGCCAGTTGTTTCATTTTGGCAGGTAAAAAATTAAGGTCGTCCATAATTTCTACAAAACCATTATCCATTTTACTTTTATGAAAAAGAGCTGCCAGTATTTGAAACACTCCAAATGCCCCCACTCCGCATGTAAGCACATACAATTCTTTTGCAAGCTGGCTATCTGCAGCACTGCTGTTGTTGTAATAATATAAACCAAGGGTAAAAACAATGCCAATACAAAGCCATACAATTCCTGTTTTTAAAAATTTTTGATGCGGTGTTTTTATATGTTTTACTGTAGTTGTTTCATCAGTTTCCCCAAAACTTTTCATTTGCTCCGGCGAATATTCATTTGTAGTAAATACAGTATAGGCTACAGCAACTATATAAACTATAGCACCAATGTAAAAAGAGTATTTAACCGTATCGGGCAATAAACCTGCGGGTGCAGTATTGGATACATTAAGCCATTCTAATAAATATGGAAGTACAGAAGACACTACAGCGCCAATACCAATAAAAAAACTCTGCATGGCAAACCCTGTAGTGCGCTGGCTGTCTGGCAGCATATCTCCCACAAAAGCCCTAAAGGGTTCCATAGAAATATTTATTGAGGCATCTAAAATCCATAATAAAATGGCAGCCGCTTTTAAAACACTTACGCTGGGAAAAACAAACAATGCCAGCGCAGCTAAAACAGAACCCACTAAAAAATATGGCCTGCGTCTGCCTAATTTTCCAATCCACGTTTTATCGCTCATGTGGCCAATAAGCGGTTGTATTAAAAGACCTGTTACTGGTGCTGCAATCCATAAGCCGGGTATTTGATCTATCTCTGCACCCAATGTTTGAAAAATGCGGCTCATATTGGCATTCTGCAAACCAAATGCAAACTGAATACCTAAAAAACCTACACTCATATTTATGATGCCAGCCAGGGAAAGTTTAGGTTTACCACTTTTAATATCATCTAAAACAGTTTTGTTGTAGTCGGCCATAGCAATCGTTTAAGCAGTTATTAAGTGTGTACAAAATACACACTTTTACATCATGCACAAAAAAAATCCCGCCATTGGCGGGAGTATTGAAGTAATAAATTACCTGAAAATTATTATATCACAAATCCATCAGGCAGCACAGCGCCTTTTTTCAGCACTACAATGCCTTCTTTAACTACATACAAAGAATGATCGGTGTCCTGTAAATGGCTGCCGCCGTTTATGCGTACATCATTACCAATACGGCAGTTTTTATCAATAATTACATTGCGTATGTAACAGCGGTCGCCAATACCCAACTTGGGAATACCACGCTGTGCGTTGTAGTTTATTTCATCCAATGTTTCAAAATAATCGCTGCCCATCATATAACAGCTTACCATAGTACTGCCCTGGCCAATACGGCTGCGTATACCAATAACACTGTTTTCAATACGGCTGGCGTTTATAATAGTGCCTTCGGCGATTAAAGTATGCTCAAGTGTAGTACCACTTATTTTAGCAGGCGGTAGCATACGGGCACGGCTGTACACTACATTTTTATTATCGAACAAATTAAACAAAGGTATTTCTGCAGTTAAAGCAAGGTTGGCTTCAAAAAAGGAATAAATATTTCCAATATCGGTCCAGTAACCTGCATACTGGTAGCTTGCCACTTTATATTTGTCAATAGAATAAGGAATGATTTCCTTACCAAAATCAGTGGTATCTTTTTTATCAACTTCAAGTAAATCGAAAATTACATTACGGTTAAAAATATAAATACCCATACTAGCAAGATAGTTGCGGCCCTGCGCCTGCATTTCTGCCCCTGTATCGCTAACCCAATCTGGCAGTAAATCTTTTTTAGGTTTTTCTATAAACGATGTTATTCCCTGTGCTTCGTTCGACTTTAGGATACCAAATTCCGGTGCTTCTCTATCTCCTACAGGTATGGTTGCAATCGTAATATCAGCTCCTTTTGCAGTATGGTCATCTATCATTTGTGCAAAATCCATCTGATACAATTGATCGCCACTTAATATTAGTACATACTCAAAGTCGTTATTGCGAATGTGCTTTAGAGATTGACGAACAGCATCAGCTGTACCCTGAAACCAGCCCGGGTTATCAGGTGTTTGTTCAGCTGCAAGTATGTCAACAAACCCCTTACTGAATACACTAAACTGATAGGTATTTTTTATGTGTTTGTTTAGTGATGCAGAGTTAAACTGGGTTAACACAAACATGCGGTTAATACCACTGTTTATGCAATTAGAAATAGGTATATCCACCAAACGGTATTTGCCTGCAATGGGTACTGCCGGTTTACTGCGTGTGGCAGTTAAGGGATATAAACGGGTACCTGCACCACCACCAAGAATTACTGATACAACAGACTGCGTATTCATATTTTATTGAGATTATTGTTAAGCAATCGAATTTACGTGATATTTAATTTAAAAAGGGGTTTACGAAATTGAACGATATAGCTCAATGTACCGTCCTGCACTTACTTCCCAGCCATTATCTATACCAATCATTCGTTTACGCAGCTGCGTCATGCGTTTTTTATCTTCATACAATTCAACAGCACGGTAAATTGAAAAAGTAATATCACCAACGGTGGCCTGATTAAAGCGTATACCATATCCGCCACTGTCTCCAATATCAATCACCGTGTCTTTTAAACCTCCAGTACTTCTTACAATGGGCATGGTGCCATATCGTAGTGCATACATTTGGTTTAAACCGCAGGGCTCCACCCTGCTGGGCATTAATAAAAAATCGGCGCCAGCGTACATTTGGTGGCTTAGCTTTTCATTATAGCCAATTGTTGAATTATAAAAACCAACTAAACTGCTGCGCATGTTTTCCAGCTGGTGCTCTACATTGGGGTCGCCGCTGCCAAGTATTAAGAAATTCATACGTCCGTTAATATGATAAACCGAATCGTATATGGCCTGCGGCAGTAATTCTGCAGCCTTCTCTCCCACCAACCTGCCTATAAATGCAAACAATGGCTTTTTTATATCAAGACCAAAATCATCACATAGTTTTTTCTTATTCAGCGCTTTGCCTTTATCTGCATCTTTTATAGAAAAATTATCCAAAATGTAGGTGTCAGTTTCAGGATTCCAAACATCATTATCTATACCATTTAAAATACCTGTGCATTTGCCTTTTTCATATTCAAATAATGCTTCCAGCCCTGCAGCAGTGTTTTTTAGTTCGTCCATATAGCTGGGGCTTACTGTTGTAACCTTCATGGCACATTTTATGGCACTTGCCAATGGATTAATTGTATTGTTCCAGTCAAGTTTACCCCATTGCCAGGTGTCGTATGCAGGAATGTACTGTTGTTTATCCCATCCAAACTGACCCTGATATTGTGCATTGTGAATAGTAAGCACCACAGGCACTGCTGCAAGGTGGCGGTAAGCAAAACAGTTTTGCATCATGAAAGGCACCAGCCCTGCATGGTGGTCGTGTACATGCACCACACCGGGGCGATGGTTCCATTTACTTACCCAATCGGTAACTGCAATGTTAAATGCGGTGTAGCGTTCTGTGTCATCATCATAACCGTAAACTTTTTCCCTGTTAAACAGGCCAAAAATATCCACACAGTATAAATCAAAACCCAGTTTGTTAGTAGCTTCTTTTATTATGGTATAATCAAAATAAAAATTACCCATATTAAAGAAGCCTTTATGCACCGTATCCCAAACATTATCTAATAAAAATTTGGTGCGGTGCATGGGCATTACCACTTTGGCAACATGGCCCAGTTCTGTTTGATATTTTGGTAAAGCACCAGCTACATCTCCAAGCCCGCCTGCTTTGGCGTAGGGGTAACATTCGGCAGTTACGTGAAGTATTTCCATTTAAGCAATTAATTATATCCTGTTACAATTTAGGATGTTTTAACTGAAATAACCAAATTATAAAAATATTAATCTACTAAAAAAATACAAATGATTTATCCCTATACACTGCACAAAATAACAATGCAACCGATAGCAATGTTTTAAAATTTTTCAGCCTCGGTATTTTATTCTATTTTCAGCCACTTAAATTAAAACGATATGCCAACTGTACAAAATGATTCCATTAACCTTAAAGAATTAAATCCAGTAAAAGAAACCAATTATGGTGCCCTTGGTACTTTAGTTACCGTATTTTTTTTCTGGGGTTTTATAGCTGCAGGTAACAGTGTATTCATTC
>JAGVCC010000295.1 GCA_020059395.1 Chitinophagales bacterium
AACAAAGCCAAACACAAAATGCCACATCCTGCTGCGGTGCCACAGCAAGTTGCTGTGGGGATGAAGTGTACAACATTATGGCAGATGATTACACCAAACTGGAGGGATACAATCCCGATGCCGACCTTGGTTTAGGCTGTGGACTGCCAACAGAGTTTGCAAAAATTAAAGAAGGAAATGTAGTGATTGATTTAGGAAGCGGCGCCGGTAACGATGCTTTTATTGCACGCCGCTTTACAGGTGCAAGCGGTAAAGTGGTTGGAGTAGATTTTACTGAAGCCATGATTAACAAAGCCAGAGCCAATGCAGAAAAATTGCAGCTGCATAATGTGGAGTTCAGGTTGGGAGATATTGATGATATGCCGGTAACCAGTAATTATGCTGATGTAATTGTAAGTAATTGTGTGCTTAATTTAGTGCCCAATAAATACAAAGTTATAAGCGAAATTTTTAGAGTGCTTAAACCAGGGGGCCACTTTTCCATAAGTGATATTGTGTTGGAAGGACAACTGCCCGGTAAATGGAAAGAAGTGGCGGAATTATATGCTGGCTGTGTAAGTGGTGCTGTTCAAAAACAGGTGTATTTAGAAATCATTGAACAGGCAGGTTTTAAAAACATCACTATACAAAAAGATAAAACTATAGTTATACCCGATAATATTTTGTCTAACTATTTAAGCGAAGAAGAAATTGCACAATACAAAAATAGCAACACAAAAATTACAAGCATAACGGTGTATGCAGAAAAACCTGCAAAAGACGAACGTAATTGCTGCGAACCCGGCAGCGGCTGCTGCTGATAAAAAATAGAATGATGCAAACAGAATTATTAAACACTTTGCAATTAATAGTTGCAGCAGATGAAGCACAGCGGCAACAGGCCATTGCTTTATTGCGACAGCATAATTTGCCGGTGGCAGATATTGATGAAGATAAAATATTGTACCTGCTGCAATATGGTAACCAAACAATTGGTACAGCAGGGCTTGAAATTTTTGAAGACTGTGCTCTTTTACGCAGTGTAAGTATTGTAAAAGAGCAACATGGCAAAGGCTATGGTAAGTTTATGAACAATGCTGTTGAGCAGTATGTAAAACGTGCCGGTATTAACTGCCTGTATTTACTTACCACCACTGCAAAAGATTTTTTTAGCAAACAGGGTTACTGTGTTATTGCCAGAGAAGAAACCCCGGAATCTGTAAAACAAACTGCAGAGTTTACATCTTTATGCCCTGCATCGGCAGTAGTAATGAAAAAAGAAATTTAAAAATAATGCTGATTAAAGCCACTGAAAACGATTTTGATTTTTTTTACAGCCTGTACATGCACCCTCAGGTAAATTCATTTTTACTGTACGAGGTGCTGGATAAAGAATTGTTTAAACCAATTTTTGCTGATTTACTGCAGCAGCAGGTGCTGTATAAATTTAATGATGGCGTAACAGATGCAGGCATGTGTAAACTTATTTTGCACAAGTATAGAGACAGTCATAAAATGTACGTGGGCGGGCTGGCCATAAACCCTGCACATGCTGGTAAAGGATATGGAGTTTTATTGATGCAGGACATTATTGCTTTTGCAAAAGCAAATAACCGCAGCAGGGTTGATTTATCTGTTTCTACAGAAAATGCAAAAGCCATTGCTTTGTATAAAAAATGTGGCTTTGTAATTGAAGGAACGCTGAAAAATTATTCTTACCTGGAAAGCGAAAACCGTTTTATTGATGAATACATGATGAGTTATTTACAAAACAACAATATGGAAAAAATTAAATTGCTTTTTGTTTGCGTTGAAAACAGCAACCGCAGCCAGATGAGCCAGGCTTTTGCAAAAATTATTGGCGGCAATAATATAGAAGCATATAGTGCCGGCAGTAAGCCAAGTGGTATTGTAAACCCCAAAGCCATTGCTGCAATGAAAGAGCTGGGCTATGATTTAAGCACACACGACAGCAAGAGCTTAAATGAAGTAAAAGCCTTTGCGCCTTTTGATGCTGTAGTAACAATGGGCTGCGGCGATGCCTGCCCGTGGATGCCCGCCAAACAATTTATTGACTGGCAAATACCCGACCCCAAACACATGGAGCCGCAACAGTTTAATGAAGTGAGGGATTTTATAAAAGAAAAAGTAATTGAACTGATACAGCAGTTATCATAAAAAAGGGCGCAAACTTTTGCGCCCTTTTTTTATAAATAAGTTTCAATTAATCTCTGCTGCTTAGTTTGCTTAACAAACGCAGTATTTCAAGGTACAGCCAAACAATGGTAACCAGCAAGCCAAATGCGCCATACCATTCCATATATTTTGGGGCACCCAGTTCCGCACCCTGTTCAATCATATCAAAATCTAAAATTAAATTAAGGGCGGCAATAGCAACTACAAATACAGAAAAGCCAATGCCCAGTGCACTGCCTTCATGTAAAAAAGGAATACTTATGCCAAAGAAACTTAGTATAAATGTAATCAGATAAAAAATTGCAATTCCAGCTGTGGCTGTAATAATAATTGCTTTAAATTTTTGCGTAGCTCTTATAATACGGAAGCTGTACAAAAGGTACATGGCTATTGCTGTACCAAAAGTTAAACCTACTGCATTAATAATAATATTGGGTGCCACATCTGCCAGGGCATAATTGTATTGTGCTGATATTGCACCTACAAACAAACCTTCGGCCAATGCATATAATGGTGCCAGATAAGGGCTCCATTCTTTTTTAAACATAAGCGCAATGGCTATTACCAGGCCGCCAACAGCACCACCAATAATAAGTGGCATAACATTACCGCCTTCCGCAGCTTCTTTCCAGCTGTAAAAAGCAGTGCCCATTGTCATTAAAAATAAAAAACCAAATTTTTGCAAAGTGCCTTTTACGGTCATTGCATTTTCATGAGTTACCACATCATCCAGTACGGTATCTTTAAAACGTTTTTCTGATAATGTGGGGTTGCCAGATTTAAATAAAGACATAATTGTAAGATTTAGATAATAAAAGTAACTAATTCTGCTCAAATAACATAACGTCAGTAGTGAGTCGTAAGTTGTCAGCCGTGAGTTGTGAGTGTGCAGCCTTCCGGCACGTCAAACTCGTTAAAGTGTTATAACCCAAACTCACTGTTCACTACTCACTATTCACTCCTCCCACTCACTGCTTCAGCTCCGGGTATTTACTTACCACTTCAAAATTATACTCGTTTTTAGCTTTTAAACTAATTATAAACTGGTGCAGTTGTGCAGAGTCCCTTTTGTCTGCATACACCTGATCATGCGCCAGTAAAACTAAGTGATTAGGCGTTTTTGTTTTGTTGTTGGTAAACATACTGTC
>JAGVCC010000260.1 GCA_020059395.1 Chitinophagales bacterium
GCTGTAAGCCAGGCACAGGATTTAAGAAGTAATCTGGAGCTGAACTTTTCCAACAAAATAAAAAATTTTGACAGCACCCAAATTATATTAACTGATACAAACTATAATCCTATACCCGTTTCATTTACGGTGGACAGTAACCGGTTAATTATTAAAAGTAAATGGGCCGAAGATTTTAATTATCGTTTACTCCTTAATAAAAACAGCGTAACAGATATTGCAGACAGCAGCCTTACTAAAACCGACACTATTAAATTCAAATCGAAAGCCGCAACCGATTATGGTAATGTGGTGCTGCGTTTTAATAAGCTGGATTCGGCGGCACATATAATTTTACAGTTTGTACAGGAAGATAAAGTGAAGGAGTCTTTTCCCATTACTGCTAAAGAATGGAGTTATAAACTCTTTCCACCCGGCGAGTATGAATTACGCATTTTATATGATGATAATAATAATGGCAAGTGGGACCCCGGCAGTTATACAAAAAAAATACAGCCCGAAAAAGTGGTAGCCCTGCCCAAAAAATTTGCTGTTAAAGAAAACTGGGATAATGAAAGTGATATTAATTTATAATGGATAATTGATAATTTTCCCATTATGAAGTGCCTGCATTTTAATCAGGAACTTTGCTATTAAAACATTATCACTTATCCATTGCCCCATTATCCATTCCTCCTTTATCTTTGCTTAAATGATTTTCTCCTCCTCTCTTTTAGAAAAAGCTGTAAATGAGTTTGCCAAACTGCCCGGTATTGGTAAAAAAACAGCCCTGCGTTTGGTACTGCATTTAATAAAGCAGGATGTTGGTGATGTAACCGCCTTCAGCAATGCTATTGCAACTTTAAGAGAAGAAATAAAATTTTGCAGCCGCTGCCACAATATTGCCGATAATACACTTTGCAACATTTGCAGCAACACCATGCGCAAGCAGGATATTATTTGTGTGGTGGAAAATATACGGGATGTTATTGCCATTGAAAGTACCCAGCAGTTTAATGGCCTGTATCATGTTTTAGGTGGCATCATTTCTCCATTAGATGGTGTGGGGCCCGACCAGTTGCAAATTGAATCTTTAGTAAAAAGAATTACAGAAGGGCACACTGCCGAAATAATTTTTGCCCTTAACCCAAACATACAGGGCGACACTACTATTTATTACATTGGCAAAAAGCTAAAACACCTGCCCGTAAAAATTACCACCATTGCCCGTGGCATTGCCTTTGGCGGCGAGCTGGAGTATGCCGATGAAATGACCCTTGCCAAAAGCATCAGCAACCGCATACCGGTTGAAAATTATATTACAGCAGGCAACTAAGCCGCAATTTTTCCCGTTCAGTAGTAAAAAATTCCTGTTCAGTATTTTTTACAAAACAGCAGGCAACCTTTACTTTATCTTCATTGCAAGAACTTACTTATGACGGGCAAAACAAAAAAAACCATCCTGGTATCGGTACTGGGCCTTGCATTGGTGGCTGCATTTATAGCCTACCAGCTGTATAACAAAAAACATTTTAATGCGCAAACAGCTACTCCTGCTGTAACCACTACAGCGCAGGAACTGTTTACTTCATTCTCTTCAGATTCAGCCAAAGCAAAAGCAACATTTGTTGGGGACGAAAATAATCAGAAAATAATCGCAGTAAGCGGCGAAGTTGTTACAGTTAAAAAAGACCAGGCAGGAAAAACAGTTATTTTACTTAAAACCGGTACCGATGGCGCATTTATTAACTGTACTTTTGATGAAGCTGGAGCTAGTGCAGCAGCTGGCAGCAAAATTGCAGTAAAAGGTATGTGCACGGGTTATAATTTTGATGCTGACCTGGGCATACCCGGAGATGTGATTTTAACCCGGTGTTTTACAGTAAAATAATTTCACTATGCAAAAAACATTTTTAGCCGCAGCCGCTGTGGCAATACTAATTATGGCAGTTAACGCTTGTAAACATGAAGTACCCACACAGCAGGTAAACACCACACCAGTAAGCGGCCCGGTGCCAAACAATGGTGTTTGTTTCGAAATTGAAATACTGCCCCTTTTTCAAAGCAACTGTGCAAAATCAGGCTGTCATGATGCTGCAACCCAAAAAGAAGGATATATATTAGACAATTACGCAAACATTATGCGTAAAGGTATTATTGCAGGCAAAGCCGATAACAGCAAAATATACAAAGTGCTGTTTGAAACCGGTAATGATAGAATGCCGCAACCTCCAAATCCGGATTTAACCGCAGCACAAAAAGCATTAATTGGCAAATGGATAAATGAAGGTGCAAAAAACACCATCAACTGCAGCACTACATGCGATACCACACAGTTTAAATATGGCGCAAACATAGCCCCCGTATTATCTGCCAGCTGCACGGGCTGCCATTCGGGTGCAGGTGCAAGTGGCGGCGTCGATTTAAGCAATTATAATAATGTAAAGACTTTTGCAACTAACGGCAGGCTTGTAGGTGCAGTAACTCATGCACCTGGCTACTCTCCCATGCCGCAGGGTGCAGCTAAATTGAGCGAATGCCAGTTAACACAAATAAAAAAATGGGTGGCAGCAGGCGCCCTTAATAATTAAAATATATTGAGTGTAATGAAAAAAACCAGCAACAGCATCATTTTTATTTGGATAGCAGCATGTATTTCGTTTGTAGTAATTGTAAGCAACAGCAGCTGTTATTATGATAAAGAAGAAATTTTGTACCCGCAAACTGCTTGCGATACTGTAACGGTTACATACAGCGGTTCTGTAGTACCGGTGCTGTTATCAAACTGTACCAGTTGCCACGGCGGCAGTGCTCCATCTGGCGGTATCAGTTTAACAACATATGCAGCTGTAAAAGCACAGGCAGATAATGGTAAACTCTGGGGTTCCGTATCTCATACAGCTGGCTTTTCGCCTATGCCAAAAAATGCTTCAAAACTAACTACCTGCAGCTTGGCAAAAATAAAAAAGTGGATAGATGCAGGTGCGCCTAATAATTAATTTAAGAATTTTAAAACCCACAAAAATGAAAAAGAATATTTTACTGGCCATACTTGCAATAAGTATTGTAACAGTTACCAACGCACAAAAAATGTATACTAAAAATGGCGTTACTTCTTTTTTTTCTTCTACAAAAATGGAAGATATTAAAGCAGAAAACAATCAGGTACTCTGTGTGCTGAATAC
>JAGVCC010000312.1 GCA_020059395.1 Chitinophagales bacterium
ACCCCGGTAAACCAACCGTAAATCTTCTAAATCTGTAAACTCCCTTTTTTGCATCTGCAAAAAAACAACTTTTAAGTAGTTGTGTCCACACGATAGGATGAAATCGGGAGGCATTTATATTGTTTTTCGGTGGCTTATAAATTAGCGGTCTTTAATTTTTTAGGAATTTTAATATCAAAACTCATTTCTTTGCCGTTGCGTTTTGCTTTGATATTATAAGCAGTTTTTTCCGCAATGTCACGCAGTTGTTCTCTGGCATCGTCAGTATTGCTTATTTTTTTGCCGTCAATTTCTGTTACCACATCATCTTTTTGAAGGCCTGCTTTTTCTGCCGGTGATTCTTTGTCTGCATCTAATACTTTAACACCATTACCCTCTTCAGTATCCTGTATTTTTAAACCCAGTTTTTGTTGACGGGGAAAAGCATTACCATTACCAAATATTTTTACACCATCAATATCACCATTCATCTTCCAGTCAAATGTATTAGGTATATCTTCAAATCGTGGGGCCATTGGAGTACGTGGTATGGAAAAAGAACGCATTTGTCCGCTAGGGCCGCTAAAAGTGTAAGCCATGGCTTTTGTAGCCTTGGTTTCACCCAGCTTGGCCTTTGTGCTCATTTGCTTTCCGTCTCTTTTATAATACACCGTTACCTCATCGTTGGGTTTATGGCTGCCAATGGCTTCTGTTAAATCAGCCGGAGTTTTAATTTTTTTATCGTCTACTTTAATAATATCATCACCTTCTTTTAAACCAGCTTTTTCTGCAGCACTCCCTTTTGTTACCGATGAAATTAAAGCACCTTCCGTTGAACCTTCGCCATCGTTAGTAGATATACTTTGTGTACTTACGCCTAAAAAGGCACGGGGTTTATTATCTTCTGTCATTTTAAAATCACTCATGCGGTCGCCGTTAAACAGCATTTCAATATCCTCGCCGGGGCCAAACGAAAAATTATGGCCATCAGCTAAAACCTTAAACTCACGCTTGTTTATAGTAATGTCGCCATCTTTAAATTCGCTGATGGGCTTGCCGTTAACAGTAATTTTATCACCCTTAATTTCTACCGTAACTTTTGCATCTTTGTCGCCTCTTTTGCGAATAATGATTTCTTGGGTTTCTTTTTTCTCTTTTCTTTCCGGACGCTCTTTTACTTCTTTTTGCTCCTTTCTTTCTATAATTTCCACTTTTTCTTCCTGCGCCTGTGCTGTAAAACCCAAAGCTGTAAAGCCTAAAACAGCAGCCGTTAATAATACTTTTTTCATTGCTATAATTTTTATGTACGAAATGTTTAGTAGAACAAATATAGAGCAGATTTTGTTTTTACGAAATTATTCGGAGATTATTTTTGGGGTTTAACAAATTTTTGAGAACTGAGGGAAATTGCCCGCAGACGACGCTGATTGCGCTGATGTGATTTCCAGGCAATAAGCAGCATTATTGCTGAGAGTCGGATTTTTTTTGCAATTGTCTTCGTAAACAGTTCTTTTTCTGCGTCATTTGCGCCATCGGCGGGCATTAATGATGAATGTTTTTACCGGGCAGTTATCCACCACTTCATCTTTTATATATTGCATACCAATTTTTTCCAGCACTTTTAATGAGGCGGTATTTTCTACATGCGCCCTACCTGTAATGGTTGTTAAACCCAGAGTTTTTAAACCATATTCTAACGTGTACTTAGCTGCTTCCGTTGCGTAGCCTTTGCCCCAGTGTTGGGGCATAAAGCGGTAGCCTATATCTGTTTCATCAATTTCGGGCCGATATTTTAAACCACACCAGCCAATAAATTCATCGGTATCTTTTAAATGTGCAGCCCAGCGGCCCAGGTTATTTTCGTACTGCGGCAAAATAATATTAGTTAATACTTCGCCAGCATGTGCTTCATCCTTTACCAATAGCTCATGTAAGTATTGCAATACTTCGGGCTTGCTGTTAAGCTGGTAAATTGATGCGGCATCGGCCAAAGTAAAGCGGCGCAGGTAAAGGCGGGGTGTTTGAAGAATGAGGTGCATGCTGCTAAAATAACAACTCTTTATTATGCTTATCAGATTAAAATGTACATTTAAAAAAAGCTTTTTAAAGAGCCTGCAATCCGGTATTCGCTGTATCTTAGCGGCAGTAATTCCCACAGCAAAACTCCGGTCCATCATCCTGTTGCCCAAAAATCCGTACGGTTTAAAAAACATAACACATCAAACTATAATTAAAGCATGATAAAAAAATTATTGCTGCTGGTTTTTATTGCCGCAAATATTTCCTTAAAAGCGCAAACAATAAAAAATCAGGCAACTTTCCGCACATTAAAAACAGCCACATCTTTATTGGAAGCACAGCAATTTGAAGCTGCTGAAGAATATTTTAGAAAAGGCCTGCAAAGTGCCCGCCAGTTTAAAGATTTATACTGCCAGGCTTTTGCCTGTGAGGGGCTGGGTAATTATTTTACCAAAACAGAACAGCCAGATTCTGCTGCCGCCTATTATACAAAGGCAATTGCCTTATACAAAACCCAAAAGCTAACACTTAGTGCAGCCATTGCCGAAAACCTGCTTAAAAGTGTGCAGGGTATTGGTGATACATTTGCCGGCATAGAAGTGGGTGCCCGTGGTATAAAACTTTGTGTTATTGAAGTAAAAATGAATAAAGACCGGCAGTTTGACTACGCACTGAAAACGGATACATCTATTAATACCGATGCAGCATCTTTATCTTACCAAAGCGAAAAAGAAAGCCGGGATGCCATTAGCAGACTGATGGAAATTGCGGTGAAGCGTTTTAATGTTACCGCCAAACGTACTTATATTGTTGTAAGCAGCGGTTTAAAACAAGAGCTGGATAAGTATGAAAAGGTGGATTACTTTACACAAATCATTCGCCCTAAAAATTTAGATACCTCCATACACATTGGCTACATAACACCTGAGCAGGAGAGTGAACTGAGTTTTTTGGGTATAGTACCACCCAAAACAAAGTTTTCAAACAACCAGTTAGATATTGGAAGCGGCAATACCAAGGGTGGCTATTTTAGCAAAGAAAGAAAATTTGTGCCTGTAAATTTTTCGCTGGGCACAAAATCGTTTCAGCGTTTAATTGAAACAAAAACAAATGGCAGCGTGGATGTATTTGCAAAAACTGCTGAACAGGTTATAAAAGACAGCCTTAACAAAGTAATGGTTGATGAACTGGTTACCAAGGCCGATTTTAAAGCCCGGGATGCGGTGTATTTAAGCGGCGGTATTGTATGGTGCATTACCACATTGCTGCATCCGCACAGTGCCGCTGTAAACAATTATACTGAAATAAGCAGTGCCGATATTGCAGCATTTCGCCGCCGTGTGGCTACAGACTACAGCGGCCTTATAAAACCCGATTTGTCTCTTATTAAAAGCTACGAAGATGTGGTAAGTGCAGAAAAAAACCTTACACGTGCCGTAAATACTTACGACCAAAAAGCCATGCTGGCCGGCAGCATTTGGTTAGACGAGCTGGTGAAACACATTAACACCATTAACCCCGGTAAAAAATTTATTTTTCCTAAGTACGCTTATGTGGGGTGGATAAGCGGTTATATCATTAAGAAGGTGAACCAGCAGTTTACAGGGGCGTTGCGGTAATGTGAATTATTGCATCTCCCCCTTCACAAACTCCATCAATCCCTTAATCTTCTCCGGGCTAAAGTCAAACTGCAAACCGGCGGCTGCAAACAGCTGCGGCAATGTTTTAGTGCCCCCGAGGCTCAATGCATTGCAGTAATTATCCAATGCCTGCTGTGGGTTTTGTTTGTACTGCATCCACATACCAATAGCGCCCAGTTGTGCAATGCCGTATTCAATGTAATAAAACGGCACTTCAAATAAATGCAGCTGGCGCTGCCATGCATTGCTGCGGTAGTTTTCCAGTCCGCTGTAATCTATTACATCATCCTGAAATTCTTTTAGTATAGTTGTCCATGCAGTGGTGCGTTCTTCATTAGTATGCGCCGGGTGGCTGTATATCCAGTGCTGAAATTTATCAATAATAGCTATCCAGGGAAAAATAGTTATTACTCTTTCCAGCTGGTGCTCT
>JAGVCC010000116.1 GCA_020059395.1 Chitinophagales bacterium
ACAGCATTGGCAAAATCGGTGGCTACTTTTTCTGCTGCCTCTATTTCTATTTGCTGTAAATCATTTTCGGTAATGCCCAGCTCCAGTAATTTTTTTCTCAATTTTGGATGAGGATCATCTAAAGCATGTTTGGCCAAATCTTCTTCGCTGCGGTAAAACTCTTTACGCACTCCACTTGTATGATGACCCAATAAAGGAACTTTTGCATGAACTAAGAAAGGATGCCGCTCTCTCCGCACTTCTTCCACCACATTTTTCATTACTTCGTAACTCTGTAAAAAGTCGCTGCCATCAATACTCATGCGGTTAATGCCACCAAAACCTTTTACAAAATCGCTGGCACTGGTAAGCCGGGCTTCTTCTTTTGTTACGCTTATGCCCCAGCCATTATCCTGCACTAAATAAATAATGGGCAGTTGATGTAATGCTGCAAACTGCAGGGCTTCGCTTACTTCGCCTTCAGTCATGGAGGCATCTCCGAGAGAACAAACGACCACGGGCATCGCCGCGTTTGTTTGTTGTTTGTTGTTTGTTGTTTGTTCTAAATATTTTATACCCTGTGCCACACCAGTGGTGGGTATTACCTGCATACCGGTAGCACTGCTTTGATGAATAATAGTGGGTTTATCAGCCCCCCTGTAATTGGGATGTGAGTAGTATTCCCTGCCGCCTGTAAAAACATCGGTGCCTTTGGCAAGCAGTTGCAGCATTAATTCATACGGTGTAAAGCCAAGGCCAAGCAGCATACTTTCATCCCGGTAATAAGGGCTTACATAATCCTGCGGTTGTAATTGAAATGCAGCAGCCAGTTGTATAGCCTCATGGCCACGGCTGGTACTGTGTACATATTTGCATGTTTGCCGGTTGGCTTCATATGTGGCTGCCATATTTTTGGCTGTACACATATGCCGGTATGCGTTTAATAAAATATCTGGCGCAATCATTGGGTAAAAGTAAAGGATAATTGCTGTTGAAGAGATACCGTTTACAGAAATAAAAAATCCGCTTTTCAGCGGATTCAATTTTTTATTTTACTTCTACAGTTAGTAAATTATCTTTTTCGTAAAAAGCTTCTAAAATATCGCCTACCACACATTCCCCCACACCTGCCGGCGTGCCGGTAAAAATTAAGTCGCCAATGTTTAAACTGAAATAATTGGAAATATTTGAAATGAGTGCATCAAAACTAAAAATCATATTGGCCGAATTACCATTTTGCACTGCTTCTTTATTTTTTAATAAACTAAAGTTTATATTTTTTTTGTTGAGGCCCGGTGTAACATCAACAAACTTGCCCACTGCTGCAGAGTTATCAAAAGCCTTGGCTTTTTCCCAAGGAAGACCTTTTGCTTTTAGTTCGTTTTGTATATCTCTTGCTGTAAAGTCAATACCTACAGTTATGCCATTATAATAATTACCAGCATGGCGTTCCTGTATATATTTACCGTTTTTGCATACACGCAGTACCAACTCACATTCATAATGCAACTCGTTACTAAACTCAGGGTAATAAAAAGGCGTATGGCTTTGCAGCAAGGCGCTTTTGGGTTTCATAAAAATAACGGGCTCTTCCGGTATTTCATTACCCAGCTCTTTAACATGATCCGCATAATTACGTCCCACACAAATTATCTTCATTAGTGCTTTTTTATAAGAGTATTCGGTTAGTTGCGAAAATAGGCAAATGGCTTAAAAGAAACAACAATATGTAAACGTAAAATATTTTTAGATAGTATTTACAGTCATATTATTAAATGTTGACATAGTCTGCGCTATACCGGAAGTAATAAAACTTTCTACAATATCTACACACATTGCAATTTTAGCTGTCACAACCGGCACTTCTGCTTTTAACCATTTACCCAACACAAAATCTGCCTGCATGCCTTTTGGGTAATTATTACCCACACCAAAACGCAATTTTGGATAGACATCATTTCCAAGTGTTGCCTGAATATCTTTCAGCCCGTTATGCCCCCCTGCACTACCTGCTGGCCGTAACCGAATTTTTTCCAGCGGCAGTGCCACATCATCAACAATGGTAAGTGTATTTTCAACAGGCACTTTTTCTTTATCCATCCAATATTTAAATGCTTTTCCGCTTAAGTTCATGTAAGTAGTAGGGCAAATACAAACAACAGGTTTACCCTTAAATTTTACATCGGCTACAAAAGCCAGCCTGTCGTTACGGAAAACACCACCGTGTTTTTGTACAAAAGCATGTACTACATCAAAGCCAATGTTATGGCGTGTATTTGCATATTCGTTACCGATATTGCCAAGGCCGATGATAAGGAATTTTGACATAGTGGATGGTGAGTGGTGAGTAGTGAGTAGCTCACAGCTGACTACTCACAACTCACTATATTAGCGTATCAAAAATTTGCTGTAAATCTGCTTCTGTTTTTATTAATACATCCCTTGCTTTGCTGCCCTGATTACTACCCACAACACCTGCTGCTTCCAACTGATCCATCAGCCGGCCTGCCCGGTTGTAGCCTAACTTCATTCGGCGTTGCAATAAAGAAGTGCTGCCTATCTGGCTGGCTACAATTAATCTTGCAGCATCTTCAAATAAACTATCTCTGTCACTCAGGTCAGTTCCTTTACCTTCCATTTCTTTTTCATCAACATACTCCGGCAATAAAAATGCCTGCGGATAGCCTCTTTGTTCACCAATAAAATCCACTACTGCATCCACTTCAGGCGTATCAACAAATGCACACTGCAAACGTACCAGCTCTCCATTATAACTTATAAGCATATCGCCTTTACCAATCAGTTGCTCTGCACCGCCAGCGTCTAAAATAGTACGGCTGTCTATTTTACTACTTACTTTAAAAGCAATACGTGCCGGAAAGTTTGCTTTAATTGTACCTGTAATAATATTTACACTTGGCCGTTGTGTGGCAATAATTAAATGTATACCCACTGCCCTTGCCAACTGTGCCAAACGGGCTATGGGCATTTCAACTTCCTTACCAGCTGTCATTATTAAATCTGCAAACTCATCCACCACCAAAACAATAAATGGTAAAAACTGGTGCCCTTTTTCCGGATTTAATTTTCGGGCAACAAATTTTTCGTTGTACTCCCTTATGTTGCGGCAACCGGCTTCTTTTAATAAATCGTAGCGGTTGTCCATTTCAATACACAATGCATTTAAAGTATGTACTACTTTTTTTGTATCGGTTATGATGGCGTCTTCTTCCCCTGGCAGTTTTGCTAAAAAGTGTTTTTCTATAGCTTTGTAAATACTCAACTCCACCTTTTTAGGATCTACCAAAACAAATTTTAATTGAGATGGATGTTTTTTATACAACAGCGAAACCAGTATTGCATTTAACCCAACCGATTTACCCTGCCCGGTAGCACCTGCCATTAAAAGGTGGGGCATACTGGCAAGGTCAACAATAAAGTTTTCGTTGTCAATTTTTTTTCCAATACCAATGGGTAAGGAGAATGTATTTTTTTGAAATCTTTCCGATGCCAGCAGCGTTTTCATACTCACCACTGTTTTCTTTGCATTGGGTACTTCTATACCAATTGTTCCCTTACCGGGTATGGGTGCAATAATGCGTATGCCCAATGCAGCCAGACTTAATGCAATATCGTCTTCCAAATTTTTAATTCTGGATATACGCACCCCCGCCGCAGGAATAATTTCATACAGTGTTACTGTGGGCCCAACAGTTGCAGAAATACGCTGTATCTGTATATCGTAATTTTTAAGGGTGTTGATGATTTGGTTTTTATTATTCTCCAGTTCATTAGCATCCTGAACAATTTTTTCGCTGCCGTGATTTTCAAGCAGGTCAAGCTCGGGATATTTATAATCTCTTAAATCAAGTATGGGGTCGTAAGGGGCTGCAGTAATTTTTTTAGATACCGTTTCTGGCACTTCCTCCTCTGTAGACTGTTCTGGCACCGTTTTAATTTCAAGCTCTAGTGGAGTAATATCTTTTTTGCCTGTGGTTTTAACTACCGGCTTTAACTCTTCTTCAATTCTAAATGGCTTTTCATCATCTGCAATTATTGGCTCATGTTCGGCCTCTTCCAGTTCGCTTTCAGGTTCTTTTTCAACTAAATTTATTTCGTGGCTGAAATTTGTATTTTCTGCGGGTGACACCACCAAAATTGCACCTTCCTGTCTTAGTGTATTGGCCCCAGATTTTTTATCACTATTTTTTTCAGGTTCACCGGCTTCCATTTCAGCAGTACCTGTATCTGTTGTTACATCCGCCGCTTCATCATTTACGGTAATCATTTTTTTAGAAGGCAGTTTAAACACCGGATTAAAACGCCAGATAATATAGGCTAACACCGCAATGGCCAGCAACCCCATTGTACCCACCTGGCCAATTGTTTTATAAAACCACTCCTTAACTAAATTACCTGCTGCACCGCCCCAGGGAAAAGCCCTGCTGCTAAAAAGCACAGCAGCCGCAACAGAAAGCACCGGCAAACCAATTAGTAAATATTTAAGATTACGCTTTACAGAAAAAACTTTTTTACCAAAAAACATGTTTACACCTGCCACAAAAAATAATGTACAAAAGAGATAGCTGGCTATACCAAAGCCTTTGCGTATAAATATTTCCGACAGAAAAGCGCCGAGTGTACCAAGCAGGTTTTGCACTTTAATATCGTTAGCCAGCAACATGCGGTAACTGAACTTGTCCTGATCTTCGGCCCATGTAAAAAGATAAGATGTGAAAGCTGTAAACAACAGCACGGAAATAAGCAATAAAACGCTGCCGGTAATTTTATGGGTGCGTTCGTCCCGTAAAAGTTGCTTTACTTCTACGGTTGCTTCTTTTTCCTGTTTTAATGGTGCAGCTTTATCGCTGCCGGGCTTTACAGATTTTGTTTTCTTTGCCATCTGCCGCAAAGATAAAGAAAAGCACTACTGCAAGTGTAGCCGCATTTTTGTAAGGCTTATTTTATTAAAAATATTGTAGGTTTGATGATATATCAGTAGATGAAGCAGCAAGCGCTTATAATTATATTTTTTGTATTGATTAAAACGGCTGGCGTAGGTCAGGTTTTAACTGACAGTAATTATATTGACATTAACAGTTTTAATGATTCAATAAAAATTGCTGGCAAAACAATGCTTTTTATTGACAGCAATCATTCGGTAACCGCAGGTAATATTTTACAACAGCAATTTGTACCTTTTTTACAATTTTCAAAGGCAAAAAAAATACCGCAACATTTAGTAACCAGCCCTACTTATCTAAAATTTTATCTTTATAACAGCGGCGACACTGCCAAAAACCTGCTTTTTTTTCCGGGCAGCCTTTTTGATACTATTAAAATTTATAAACTTAATGCAGCATCGCATGAGTTTTACGAAAATGCTACCGATGACGGATTTGCAAATTTGTTATTGCAACCCGGCGAAAAAAATACTTATTTGGCAAGGCTGCATTTTACGCATGTAGACTATAATATTTTAAGCCCCCAGCTCATTTATCCAAAGTACATGGATACATATAAGCGCATTTACCGCTCACGTGTGGAGGCCACTAAAATATTTGGATATATAACCAGTGGCATGCTGTTCATCATTATTCTTTTTGTTGCAGCCAACTTTTTTTTATACCGCAAAAAGGAGTTTTTATATTATTTGGGATATGCTTTTTTTAATTTTGTATTAATGCTTTCGCTGGCGGTATTGAATCATATAACCGGTAATCTTTCCAGCTTTTTTTATGGTTATTTTGATTTAGTGCTGCTTATAATAAGCGGCATATTTTACCTGGCATTTATACGGCATTTTTTAGAAACAAAAACTACATACCCTGTTTTAGAAAAATCATTTAAACTAACAGAGGCATTTTTGCTTGGTTCGTTAATTCTATATTCAATATTGCATTATTTTACCAATTGGTATGCCGCTGAATTGCTGCTTGAAAACCTTATGAAGGTTATATTGCTGGGGCTGGGTATCATGTTTATAATTATTGCCTTTAAACAAAAGAAAAAACTGCTTACTTACCTTGCTGTGGGCAATGCGTTTTCTATTATTTTTTCAATTATTTCGCTGTTGCTTATCTGGTATAAAATTAATGGACCGGTCATTTTCCAAAACGCAATTTTCTATTATAATACGGGGGTAATTTTTTCATTGGGCTTTTTTTTACTGGGGCTTGCATACAAAAACAGAACGGAGCTTATTGAAAATTTAAAACAGCAGGCTGCACTTAAAATTGATTTTGAGCGGCAGGAAATGGAAAACCAGATAAAACTAATAAAAGCACAACAAGAAGAACGCAACCGCATCAGTGCCGATATGCATGATGATCTTGGTGCCGGTATGACTACCATTCGCCTATACAGCGAACTGGCAAAAAACAGGCTGGGCAGTACCGAAGTGCCGGAAATTGAAAAAATATCTTCATCCGCCAATGAGCTGCTTACAAAAATGAATGCTATAATATGGAGCATGAGCAGCAGTAACGACAGCCTTGGAAATATGGTGGCCTATATAAGGAGTTACTCCCTGGAATATTTTGAAGGCACTGGCATAAAATGTGTAATAAATTTACCTGAAGAAGACCTGCCTAATATTGTGGTAGCTGGTGCCATACGCCGCAATGTATTTTTAGTGGTAAAAGAAAGCCTTAATAATATTGTAAAACATTCAGGTGCCGCCGAAGTACATATAACCCTTGAAAAAGTAAGCGGAGGCCTTAAACTCCTGATTCATGACAACGGTAAAGGCATTGACTTTGAAAAGCTGCGTCAGTTTGGTAACGGGCTTAAAAACATGAAAAAGCGGATGGATGATATTGGCATTAACTTTAGCATTGAAAATAATGAGGGCACTTTAATCACACTTTACAGGGCTATTCCTGATTTTTAATTTTTTTACGGCACCCTGTTGCCAACAGTAACCAACCTGCAATAAAACAAACACCACCCAGTGGTGTAACCATGCCTAATACTTTTAAACTACTAATATTGCTCAATAAATACAGCGACCCGGAAAATAACATAATGCCAGCAATAAATAAATTGCCAGCCCACACTAACAGTTTACTCGGGTATTCTTTATAAAGTATTGCTGCAGCCAATAATGCAATTACATGATAAAAATGATACCGCACCCCTGTTTCATAAGTTTGCAATTGCTCAGTTGTAAGTGTTGCTTTTAATGCGTGTGCGCCAAAAGCTCCCAACATTACGGCAATGGCGCCCAGTATTGCGGCAATAATTATAAAATTTCGTTTCAAAGCTGTTATAATTTTAAAAGCTGATTGATTGTTTGGATTGTTAGTGTTGCTACAGGAAATATGTGTGTTGCCTGCTCATAAAACGATGCTCTTTCTTTTAATTTCTTCTCAATAAAAGCAAGCAATTCCGGCTGTGGTATGTTTTTTATAACAGGCCTTTTATCCTGTTCATTAATTACCCTTTTTAAAATCTCTTCTGGTGTTGCTTTCAGGTAAACAGTTGTGCCGTGGTTATTCATCCACTCCATATTATTGTTAAAGCAAGGAGTGCCGCCACCGCAGGCAATAATATAGTTTTGCAGATTGGCAAACTGTTGTATCGCAGCAGTTTCTTCATTGCGAAAAAAAACTTCGCCACTGTCTTCAAAAATTTGTGCAATGTTTTTTTGTGCTGCAGCTTCAATCACTGCATCTAAGTCATAAAAAGGCAGGCCGCTTTGCTTACTCCATATATTGCCCCAGTAAGATTTACCGCTGCCCATGAAACCGATGAGGAAAAAACCCCTTAATCCCCTAAAGGGGAAATTGTGCGAAGTGTTCATGTAATTTGTTATAACTAATAAAACGAAATTACACTAACTAAATTTATTACAGAGATTAAGAGTATTGTTTTGAAGAATTGGGTGTAAGATACTCCACTTTAATCTTCGCAGGTTCCTCCGCCAGCTGGCAGAGGCGGAGAGGGCTTTTTACTTCTTCTTCTTAAAATCCCCTCTCTTCCATGCCTTAATAAACTCTGCCCATGCAAATGGATTGAAGATATTTTGAGGAGGTGCCTGCCCGGCATAATATGCTTTATTAGCCGCCTGACGCAGGTACTGGTTGCTGGCTTCTCTGCCATCACTTGGCAAGGTTGCTACCAATGCACGGCGTGTGGCTACATCATTATTTTTACGTGCAATAGCAATATCATCATCTGCCACAGGGTTATTTACAAAGTCACGGGCAAACTGCTCTTTAGACACTCTTGATTTTATGATAGTGGCAGGCAGGTAAACCGTATCATTTACCATCAACTGTATTACGCTGTGTTGATTACCTTCTAATGTTTTGGGTATGGCAATGTGCTTTGATTTATAACCCACGCTGGTAAATTCAATTTCATCGCCTTTTAAAACAACTATGCTAAAAACACCTTTATCGTTTGTAATGGTACCCCGGCCCTGCCCTTTTACTACTATGCTTACACCTTCCAGCCCTTTAAGACTGTCTGCCGTCATTACAATTCCGTATAACTGCACCACCGAATCTTTAAATGACTCAAACTGTGCTTTTGTTTGTAATGGTTTACAAATGCAGCCAATAAAAACTAAAAGTAAAAATTTACGCATCGATAAAAGTTAAATAAAGGTATGCCGTTGAAGTGAGTGACACAACAATGTTGGGTGGTGTTACTGCAGTTCGTTTCAAAAATACCTAACATTCCTTAATTAATAAACAAAGTAAAGGGTACAGTAGTTAATTTTGCAAGCAATCATTTTTTTTAACAATAAATTGAGCCTCTGCAAGTGTTGATATACAACATTTATTGAGCTCTTAAAAGCTCCGCCGGCTGGCGGATTAGAGGTATTATGACACAGGAAGATATACTGAAAGCGCTGAGTAATGTACAGGAACCCGACCTTGGAAAAGACCTGGTTACCCTGAATATGATAAAAGACATTGTGATTAATGGTAATAATGTATCGTTTACCATTGTGCTTACCACACCGGCCTGCCCCATGAAGGATATGATGCGTACGGCCAGTGAAAACGCTGTAAAATTTTTAGTAAATAAAGAAGCAGTGGTAACAGTAAACTTTACCGCTAACACCAGCAGTAACCGTGGCGATAATAAAGCGGTGCTAAGCGGTGTAAAAAATATTATTGCCATTGTAAGTGGTAAAGGCGGTGTGGGTAAAAGCACCGTGGCCAGCAATTTTGCTTTGGCATTGGCCGTAGGAGGTGCCAAAGTGGGCTTAATGGATGCTGATATTTACGGCCCCAGCCAGCACATAATGTTTGGTGTACGTGGCGAACGCCCCCTGATGAAAGACGACGGCACGGGCAAAGGCCTGATTGTGCCTATTGAAAAATTTGGTATTAAAATGATGAGCATTGGTTTACTGATTGATGAAAAGCAAGCCGTGGTTTGGCGTGGCCCAATGGTAAGCAGTGCTATAAAACAATTTGTAAGTGAGGTGGACTGGGGAGAGCTGGATTATCTGGTAATTGATATGCCGCCCGGAACCGGAGATATACATTTAACCATGGTGCAAACCGTACCTGTTACCGGTGTTATTGTGGTTACTACGCCACAATTGGTTAGCCTTGCCGATGCTAAAAAAGGTGTGGCAATGTTTGGACAGGCGCAACTAAAAATACCTATTATAGGTTTGGTAGAAAATATGAGCTACTTTACTCCTGCCGAGCTGCCCGATAACAAGTATTATATTTTTGGCAAAGACGGTGGTAAAAATTTAGCCAATGAGTTTGATATGGCTTTTTTAGGCCAAATACCCATTGTACAAAGCATTTGCGAAGGCGGCGATATTGGTGTGCCAGCTATGGTGAATGATGATGTTGTAACTAAAAAAGCTTTTGAAGATTTTACGGCTAATGCGGTACGCAGCATAGCAATGAGGAATGCACAGATAGAGCCGACGAAGGTGCAGCCCATCCTATCCTTCCCGGAGGGAAGGGAAACGGAGAGGATGTGAGCAAAAAAAGCCCATCCTATCCTTCCCAGAGGGAAGGGAAATAAAGAAGATAATTGTGGAGGTTAGGTTTGTATTGTCATTTCGACCGAAGGGAGAAATCTGCTGAATAGTGGTAACTAATTTTGTAACGGGCATAAAAACTTTAATCAACATCGTTGTAAATGTAATTTTGTTATTTTGTATTTTGAGAAAATGAAAAAGAACCTCACTTGTACTACATACCATTGTTCAGCAAAGCACTTTTTAATTAGTAAGTGCTTTTTGTTTTTTATAATACTTGCATTTTTAAACGGATGCCTGTCTTCAAAAAAGCGACTGATTTGTGTATTTCAACCTACTCCAGATACTCTTACAAGTTTACAAATGCAAAAACTTTTCGACAAACAAGGCCACCGTGGCTGCCGTGGCTTAATGCCAGAGAATACAATTCCGGCAATGTTACATGCATTAAGCCTTGGTGTAACCACTTTAGAAATGGATGTGGCATTTACAAAAAACAATATTGCAATACTATCTCATGAGCCGTTTTTTAATCATGAACTAACCACCAAACCAAATGGAAGTTTTATTGACGAAAAGGAAGAAAAAGACTACAACATTTTTAAAATGACTTTTGCTGAAACACAGCAATATGATGTGGGCATGAAACCGCACCCACGTTTTCCGCAGCAGCAAAAAATAGCTGTAACCAAACCCAGCCTGGCTGCCCTGTTTGACAGTGTGAGAAATTACATGATGACAAGAAGAAGGCCCTTGCCTTATTTTAATATTGAAACAAAAACACAGCCTGCCACCGACAATATTTACCACCCGGCACCCGAAGCATTTGTAGATATGCTGATAAAAGTAATTGACGAAAAACAAGTAAGGGATTTTGTAACCATACAATCATTTGACATAAGAACACTGCAATACCTGCATAAAAAATACCCGGCTGTTTCCACAGCATTATTAATTGAAGATTATGATAAACGTACGTTACCCGTACAATTAAAAGCATTGGGTTTTATGCCTTCCATTTACAGTCCGCATTATTCTTTAGTTACTGCAGCTGTAATAAAACAATGCCACGAACAGAAGATAAAAGTTATTCCGTGGACGGTAAATGACAAAAAGGAAATAGAAAGATTAAAGACAATGGGTGTAGATGGAATAATAAGTGATTACCCAAACCTCTTTTAAATTAAAAAATGATTTTAGGATTAGAAGATACATTTACAATTGGAGAAGATACTTTTTTTAGCAGCGATTCCCCGAGTTCATCTTATGGCGTAACCTTTGAAGACGATATGACAACAGGTTATTTTTATGCAGTCATAATTGATTCGGAATTGAAAGTTATTGACGCTTTACATGTATATGATGTAGAAAATATTTCAGATAAACACAAGCCTTGTAAAATACAAATTACATGGAGTGATAATGGGCTGATTGCATCTTTATTAATTAATAATTATTGCCACGCTATTTTCGATTTTGAAAATAGAGCTGGCTATTGCAGAAATGGTTTTCCAGAAACCAGAGAAAACTGGTGTATTGTTAAAGAAAGAAATTTAACAGATGACCTAATTAAAGAAATTTTCAAAGTAGGGGAATAAATTTTAAACTCCCAGCCACTCCTGCGCATTTTTAAACAACAACTTCTCCTGCAACTCTTTTTCAAAGCCCATTACTTCAATTAATTTTCCCGGATGCTGTTCTCCCAATGGAAAAGGATAATCACTACCCAAACAAATTTTGTCTTCTCCCATTACATCAATGATGTATTGCATCGCTTTTTCATCATGCACCAGGCTGTCAATCCAAAATTTACCAATATAGTCTCTTGGGTTTATGGCATTATCAATCTGTACTAAATCGGGCCGTACATTAAAGCCATGCTCTATACGCCCAATGGTTAAAGGAAAACTGCCGCCACCATGTGCAAAAGCTACTCTTAGTTTTGGAAAAGCTGCTAACACACCCCCAAATACCATACTGCAAATAGCCCTTGATGTTTCTGCAGGCATACCCACCAGCCAGGGCAACCAATATTTTTGTATTTGGCTTTCTCCCATCATTTCCCAAGGATGTACAAATAAAGCACAACCCAATTCTTCGGCACGTTTATAAAAAGGAAAGAATTTTTTGTCTGATAAATTATCACCGTTGATGTTGCTGCCAATTTCAAGCCCCGGCATTTTCAAATCTGTAACACAGCGTTCCATTTCTTTAATTGCCAAATCAACATCCTGCAGTGGTACAGTGCCGATACCAATAAAACATTTTGTGTTTTTTGCAACCGTATCTGCAATATGGTCATTAAAAAATCGGCTGGTCTCAAAACCATCTGCTGGTTTTGCCCAGTAATTAAACAAAACAGGAATGGTAGATAGTACCTGCACCGTAACATCCGTTTCATCCATTTCTTTCATACGCACTGTTGCATCAAAACAATTTGGCTCCACTTCTCTAAAGAGTTTATCACCCTTCATCATGCAGGCTTTGCAATTGCGGTATTCAATATGTATAAATTCTCCGTAGCCAAATTTTTGCACCCAGTTGGGCATTTTATCAGGCATTATGTGTGTGTGAATATCAATCTTCATGTTTGTTGTTTATCGTTAGTGGTTTGTTGTTGCCCGTTAACCACAAACAACAAACCACTAACTTTTTAACCCTTTTTAACCGGTGGACTCATAACTGCAACACATTTACCGCAGGTGCGTTTTTGTTCATCTTTGTAAAACCCTTCCATTACCGGTGGCAGTTGTGTTACAATATCAGTTATCACTTTATACTCTTCATATAATTTATTACCGCAGTTTTCGCAATACCATAAAAAGCCATCTTCCTCCGTTTCTCTTACTTTTTCAATTACCAGCCCCACAGTGTTTGGCCCACGCTGCGGACTGTGCGGCGTTTTTGGCGGCAGCAAAAATAGATCGCCTTCGTTAATAGCAATATCCCTTTGCACACCATTATCAATAATGCGTAAAATAATATTGCCTTCAATTTGATAATACAGTTCTTCACTTTCATTATAATGAAAATCTTTGCGGCTGTTGGGCCCGCCCACCACCATTACTATAAAATTTTCGGCATCTTTATAAATACACTGGTTGCCCACTGGCGGTTTTAATAAGTCCCGGTGTTCATCAATCCATTTTTTTAAATTGAAAGGAGAGGCTACTGGCATAACGTTAGTTTAGTGTTGTAAGTTAAATATTTTTTTGTACTGGGCTTATGAATTTCTATTTAGCTTCATTGGCGTCGTCCCGAAAGTTTTCGGGATACTGTATTTCTTTATTGGGCTTTTATCTAAGCGTAAGTTGTTGGCCATCCCGATAGCTATCGGGACAATAACGGCAAGAGTTCTGAAGTTCAATAGATCTTATTATGTTCTACGCCATAATCTTCGCTGGTTCCCCCTTTAGGGGGCGGAGGGGGTTTTTCCTTATCTTTAATGAATGAATTTGTCCATTCCATATCACTTAGAAAATTATATTGGCGGTAATTTTATTGGCCCTTTAAGAGGCCAGTTTTTAGACAATATAAATCCTGCCACTGCTGCTGTATATGGGCAAATACCCAACAGTAACCAAAAAGATATTGCCATTGCTGTTACTGCCGCACAAAAAGCATTTACTGAATGGAGCAATACCGCTACCGAAAAACGTTTCGTCCTACTCAATAAAATTGCAGATTTAATTGACGAAAATATTGACGAACTGGCACTGGCAGAAACCAACGACAATGGCAAACCTCTATGGCTAAGCAAAGCAGTAGATATAAAAAGAGCCAGTGATAACTTTCGTTTTTTTGCAACAGCAATCATGCATTTTGCAAGCGAAAGCCACAGCACTACAGATAAAAATGCTATTAACTATACATTGCGCCAGCCCATTGGTGTGGTGGGCTGCATCTCTCCGTGGAATTTACCATTGTATTTATTTACCTGGAAGATTGCACCGGCACTGGCAGCGGGCAATTGCGTAATTGCAAAACCCAGCGAAGTAACACCGGTTACTTCTTTTTTATTAGGCAAAATTTGTAAAGCAGCAGGCCTGCCCGATGGTGTGTTAAATATTGTACATGGCGATGGACCTAATTGCGGGGAGGCAATTGTTAAACATCCAGACATTAAAGCCATTTCATTTACCGGCAGTACAAGGGCCGGGGAAAGCATAGCATCAATTGCGGCGCCGATGTTTAAAAAATTATCGCTGGAGTTAGGTGGCAAAAACCCCAATATTATTTTTAATGATTGCGACTGGCCAAAAATGCTGCAGGAAACTATCCGCTCTTCTTTTGGCAACCAGGGCCAAATATGTTTATGCGGCAGCAGAATATTAATAGAAAAAGCTGCGTATGAAAATTTTAAAAAACATTTTGTTGAACTTACAAAAAAACTAACAGTAGGCGACCCATTAGAACCAACCAGCAAGCAAGGCGCCATTGTAAGCAAAGTGCATTTTGAAAAAATTATGCGCTGTATTCAAACTGCTAAAGATGAAGGTGGCACTATTTTATGCGGCGGCAATGCGGTACAGTTAACAGGCCGCTGTGCCAATGGTTATTTTATTGAGCCCACCATTATAGAAGGATTAAACCAACAATGTAAAACCAACCAGGAAGAAATTTTTGGGCCGGTGGTTACTATACAACCATTCGATACGGAAGAAGAAGCGTTGCAATTGGCTAATGCAACTAACTACGGTTTGGCTGCCACCATCTGGACGCAGGATATAAGCAAAGCCAACCGTTTGGCTGCAAAAGTGCAAAGCGGTATTATATGGATTAACTGCTGGCTGGTGAGAGATTTGCGTACGCCTTTTGGCGGAATGAAAAACAGCGGTGTGGGAAGAGAAGGCGGTTGGGAGGCTTTGAAATTTTTTACTGAGCAAAAAAATGTTTGTATACAATTTTGATGCTGTTACTAACCAATAATTAAGTCTTGACAAATTTTGATGTTATAAAAATAACCTGCTCCATTGGTCTTGGCGGATGGTTTTTATTTCAATTGTCTGCTATCTTCTTGCATAAAGTTGGAAAGCAAAACTCATTTACCATTTCAGAAACTGATTCAGAAGTAATCATCAGGAATAATAAACTATTATCTTTTCTGAATTCCATTTCGATCTTTTTCCTTTTATCAATCTTTACATTTTTTGTTGCTTGGAGCAAGCAGCATATTGCAATTTATCTTATCGCTATTTATTGTATCTGCTTAATAATAGCGTCATTAATATATCTAACTAAGAAAAAATTTAAACTACAGATTCATAAATGGAATAAAACTATCATTTTAAAAAGCAGGCAGTACTTACTGGATGAACTAGAAATATCTGACCTAAACTTTTGGATAACGGATGATTTTGATTCTTACGGCCTTTATATTAAAGACAACAAAAAAAAGCCCGTATTATTATTTGGCTATTCTGTTTTCAAAGATATTAAGCGTCTAAAAGAAGAAATTGAAGTAAGGCTAGAGCACAAACAGTGATTTTATTTTACTATTTATTTCTTAGCTTCAATGCAATTTTAATATGAGTAAAGAGATTATTAACAGCGAAAACGCAGCAAAACCATTAGGTGCTTATCCCCATGCAAGAAGAGTGGGTAATTTACTATTCCTTTCTGGCATAGGCAGCAGAAGTGCAACCGACAATACTATTCCCGGTTTAGAATTAGACAGTGAAGGAAATATTTTGAAGTATGATATTGCAGCAGAAACACACCAATGCTTTGCGAACGTAAAAGCAGTGCTGGAAGCCAGCGGCAGCAGTTGGGATAGAATTGTGGATGTAACTGTTTTTCTAACCAACATGAAAAGCGATTTTGCTGTGTACAATAAAATTTATGCGGAATATTTTACCAGTGTGCAGGCTTGCAGAACAACGGTGGAAGTAAAAAGCTTACCAACACCGATTGCGATTGAATTGAAGGTGATTGCTACGATAGATTAGAACGCTGATTACTATGATTGTCATGATTTACGCAGATAAAATCATAACATACCTTAACCATCATAAAAATCTGCGTTAAATAGTATTATGAATTTTGAAAACAGTATAGCGTTTGCGAAACAATTAGATGAAAAAGATTTGCTGAAAGATTTCAGAAATCAATTTTACATCCCACTCATCAACGGAAAAGAAAGCATTTATTTTACAGGCAACTCTTTAGGACTGCAGCCAAAATCAACACAAGATTATGTTTTGAACGAACTGGAAGACTGGGCCAGCTTTGGTGTGGAAGGGCATTTTCATGCACGCAAACCATGGATGCCTTACCACGAAATGTTTGCAGCACCCATTGCAAAAATTGTGGGTGCACTGCCTGAAGAAGTGGTGGTAATGAACCAGCTTACCGTAAACCTGCATTTGCTGATGGTAAGTTTTTACCAGCCAACAAAACAGCGTTATAAAATTATTTGTGAGGCAAAAGCTTTTCCCAGCGACCAGTATGCAATAGAATCACAAGTAAGATTTCATGGATTTAATCCTGCGGATGCAATTATTGAAGTAGCACCACGGGAAGGTGAACATACCATACGAACCGAAGACATCATCAGCACCATTGAAAAAAACGCCAATGAAACCGCACTGGTTTTATTTGGCGGTGTAAATTACTATAGCGGCCAGGTGTTTGATATGGCTGCAATAACCAAAGCGGCACATGCTGCCGGCGCCTTTTGTGGTTTTGATTTGGCCCATGCTGCAGGAAATATTGAACTGCAACTGCACGACTGGAATGCAGACTTTGCCTGCTGGTGCAGTTACAAATATTTAAACAGCGGCCCCGGCGGTGTATCGGGTGTGTTTATACATCAAAAACATATTGCCAATAAAGACCTGCCACGCTTTGCCGGCTGGTGGGGACATACAAAAGAAACAAGGTTTAAAATGGAAAAAGGTTTTGAACCTATACCTACCGCCGAAGGCTGGCAGCTGAGTAATGCCCCTGTATTATCAATGGCAGCACACAAAGCAGCGCTGGATATTTTTGAAAAAGCAGGAATGGAAAATTTAATTGCAAAAGGAAAACTGCTGAGTGATTTTTTATTATTTATTATTGATGATTTAAACAATAGTGCAGCAGAAAGGTTAATAGAAGTAATTACACCAAAAGCTGATAACGAAAAAGGCTGCCAGGTAAGTATGCTGATGCTACAAAGGGGCAAAGAGGTTTTTGATGCACTGTTACAGCAAGGGGTTATTGCCGACTGGCGTGAGCCAAATGTAATTCGTGTGGCACCGGTGCCGTTGTACAATACGTTTACAGATGTATTTACATTTGGACAAATAGTAAAAACCATTTTAAATAAATAGCAATGGAAAAGAAGGATACAATAATTATTGGTGCAGGATTGGTTGGCTCGTTGCTTTCAATTTATTTAAGCAAAAGAGGTTATAATGTAAAGATTTATGAACGCCGCAGCGATATGCGAAAAGAAAAATTGACCGCAGGCCGTTCTATCAACTTAGCGTTAAGCGACAGGGGAATTAAAGCACTGGAAGAAGTGGGCATTATGGAAGAAATAAAAAAGATCGCTATTCCCATGCATGGCCGCTATATTCATAATGCAGATGGCAGTACGGCTTACCAGCCTTATGGTAATGATGGGCAGTTTATTAATTCTGTTTCGAGGGGAGAACTGAATAAAATGCTGATGAATCTTGCTGAAAAAAATGGCACAGAAATTTTTTTTCAACACAAATATGCCGGATTTGAATTTGAAAAAAATATTGTAGTTGTTCAAAAAGAAAATAGTCCAAGAAACTTAGCATATAAAGCAGATTTAGTTTTTGGAACTGATGGAGCATATTCTGCAGCAAGACATCAATGTCAAACCCAATTCGACCGATTTCAATATCAACAATATTATATTGATTGTGGTTATAAAGAACTTACGATACCTGCCGGACCAAACGGTGAATTTTTGATAGAGAAAAATGCCTTGCATATCTGGCCAAGAGGAAATTACATGTTGATTGCATTGCCCAATATTGATGGCAGTTTTACCTGCACTTTATTTTTCCCTTTTGAAGGCGAGGCCTCTTTTGCCGCATTAAATACAAAAGAAAAAGTAAGATCGTTTTTCGAAAAGAATCTTCCTGATACTATTAAATTAATCCCTGATTTAGAAAATGACTTTTTTAATAACCCTACTTCATCATTAGTTACCGTTAAATGTTTTCCATGGGTAAGAGATGATAAGTTTGCTTTAATAGGTGATGCAGCGCATGCCATTGTACCGTTTTTTGGGCAAGGGATGAACTGTGGCTTTGAAGACTGCCGTGTATTAAACAGTTTAATTGATACACATAATGATGATTGGAATTTAATTTTGCAGCAATACCAAACCCTGCGCAAACCCGATGGGGATGCTATTGCAGAACTGGCGCTGAATAATTTTGTTGAGATGAGAGATAAAGTGGGTGACCCTAAATTTTTACTGCAGAAAAAAATTGAAACTGCCTTTAGTAAAAAACACCCCGGCAAATGGATACCGGCATATGCACAGGTAACTTTTAGCCCGCAGATACGCTACAGCGAAGCATTGCAAAACAGCATACGGCAGGAAAAAATTATGCAGCAGGTAATGGCAATGGAAAATATTGAAGCTGTTTGGGGTAGTGAAGTAGTGGAAGAAAAGATGCTGGAGTTGTTGAACAGCATTTAACAATTAAGCTATATACAAAATTTCATTTGTGCTGTATATCATTACAGGGCTTTTATCGAAGTGAAGAAAAAAAGTGAATGGTTTGTGAGATACGAGGCATGGCGAAGAATTTAGATTCTTGTGATTTTTTTTAATGTGGTTTTGAACAAGGGTTTCATAAAGTTGGCTACACTTCGATTAAATTTATATTCTACCACCACCATTCACAATTATTTGCTGTCCGTTTACCCAAGCACCCTCATCACTTGCTAAGAAAGCAACTACACCTGCAATGTCTTCGGGTTCTCCCATTCTGCCCAAGGTCATTGATTTGCCTATTCTTTCCATTTCTTCTTTCGATACTTCTTTTTCCATTAAAGGAGTTTTTGTAGGGCCGGGAAAAACACTGTTGACAGATATTTGCCGATGTCCAAGTTCTTGAGCTAAAATTTCAGTAATTACCTTTCCTGCGGCTTTACTGGGTGCGTAAATACCAAGCCCTGCTGATGGATAGAGTGAACTTGTAGAAGAAATTTGAATAATTCTGCCGCCGTCTCTTACTTGTTTGGCAGCTTGTTGCAGCACAAAATAAGTGCCTTTGTGGTTTACAGCATTGATTCGGTCAAAATCTGCTTCTGTAACATCAATAACAGGAATGCCCATAACTGCAATTCCTGCATTTGCAACTACAATATCAATTCCACCGAAAGCTTTATTTACTTCGTTAAAAAGTTGTTCTATTTCTGCAACCTTACTCACATCTGCCGAAAATGCTTTTGCAATACCACCATTTGCCTGTAATTCTTTTACTACTTCATCGGCTTGTGTAGAACTTCCCATATAATTCACTGCTACTGAAAAGCCGTTCTTTCCTAATCGAACAGCAATTGCTCGACCAATTCCTGTTGCCGCACCTGTGATTAACGCTACTTTTTGCATTCCCGCTTTCATAATTTTTATTTCAAAAAATCAGTTTTAATTTTTTCAATTTTCGATTGCAATTCAGTGAAATGTACTGCATTTACTATCCCTTTTTCATCGTTGAAGTTCTCGTAAAAACTTGGCAGCGAAAAAGTATCAATAACATTTGCCCCGTAAAACGGAAGCGTAGTTTTTGCTAAATTCAAAACTGATGCCCCACCTCTTGAACCTGGTGATGTTGCCATTATAAATGTGTGTTTATTTCCCCAAAATGCTTTACGGCCTTGAATTACTGAAATCCAATCAAAAATATTTTTAAAAGCAACAGTATATGCACCATTATTTTCGGCGAGTGAAATAATAAGTAAGTCACTTTCATCAATCTTTTTGGCAAAATCTAATGCTAATTGAGGCAAGCCATTTTTTGCTAACTTATCTACACTAAATAAAGGCATTTCATATTCATTCAAATCAAGAATTTCTATTGAATGCTCCTTAAAAAAAGATGTAGTGTAAGTTGCCAGTTTTTTGTTGATTGAGGCAGCACTGTTGCTGCCTCCAAATGCTACTACTTTCATTTTTGTACATTTAATTTTGCTTGTTCATTTTAATTTCTCCGTATTTCCCTGCATAGAAATCACGGTAAGCTTCTGCTATTTCTGCCTGTGTGTTCATTACAAAAGGGCCTTCTGCAATTATGGGCTCTGTATAAGTTTCTCCACCAAACAGCATTATATCAATAGCATTACTGGAATTATTTTTAATCTCAATTTCTCCGGCATTTCTATCAAATTCTACAAAATCTCCTTTGTAAAATTCTGTATCATTCAAAATTGCATTGTATGTTGGTAAAAATGCAGCTACTTCAATTTCATTCTCAAATTGTATAGAAAATGACTTGTTCCCTTCTAAATAAATATGATACAAAAACTGCGATGAATAGTTTGGGATTGTTGAACTCAAATCTTCATAATTTCCAACAATTACTTTTAATAAACCTCCGTTATTTGCTATAGCTTTTTGTGGCACATCATTGGCCTGAACGGCAATGTGTTCTGGTTTTTCAGCTTTATTTTTGGCCGGTAAATTTAACCAAAACTGAAATCCGTGTATGTATTTGCTAACCGTTTGGCTGTCATAATTAAAATTTTCATCGTGTATTATTCCATTTCCTGCTTTCATCCATTGCATTCCGCCTGAATATATTTTGCCTGTATTACCTGCACTATCAAAATGCTCCACTTCGCCCTGCAAAATGTAAGTTAATGTTGCAATACCTCTGTGAGGATGAGCACCCATTCCATTTTTATTAATAGTTGTTTTAATTGCTGGCGCTACATAATCCAAAAACACAAATGGGCCAACGGCATCAGCATATCGGTTTGGCAATATTCGTTGTATGTGTAAAGGACCTAAATCCGCTCTTTGCCCTTGTGTAGAAAAACTTGTTTGTTTTTTCATTTCTATTGTTTGAAATGATGAATAATTGGAAAAGCCGTTGGTTTTCTACAACAGCTTTTCTTTTTTATTTTTATTAAGCAAAATTTCCACCACTCATTGCTTTTTGGAAGGCTTGTGGATTCCAATATTCACGGTAGTTTACAATTAAGTCGTTTTCAAAAGTCACAAAAGTTGCATAGCTCATTTCATAAGGATTACCATTGCCAATAACTACACCTGATGCACTCCATTCTGCAACTGCCATATTTGGATTATCTGTGCCATAAATTTTTAGCGCAGGCAAGGTCTTAACGTCAATAAAACTTGGGTAATCTTTTAAGTAGTTGTAAAGAGCTTCTTTACCTTCAAATCTGTTTTGCATTCCTTCTGGTGCAAAAGGGAATTCAGCAACTACATTATCTGCACATAGCTCTGACCAACCTTTCATATCTTTTGCAAGAAATTTATCTAAACTGTTGCGAAGTAATTGAGTTGCGGTCGTTTTGTTTGAATTGTCCATTTTTTTTGCTTTTTATTGATTTAAAGAGGCAAAGTTCCTTCCTGAATAAACTTCAAAACGAACCCGAAAGGCAAAAAAAACTGTTGCCTTTTGGCAACAAAAAATGGATTAACGCTTATTGAGCTCTTATTCGGCTCAGTGTACTCTTAGTAATACCTAAATAGGAAGCAATGATGTGAAGTGGAAAACGTTGAATAAACTGAGGGTGATTTTCTGCAAATTCCCGGTAGCGTTCTTTAGCGTTACTGCTGATTGATGAGTTCAATCTACGATGTGAGGCAATAGAATTTCTTTCATCGAGTTTTTGAAACATTCTAACTAAAGCAGGAATTTTTTCCATTAGTTCAAGCATTTCTGCTCTTGAAATAACGAGTAATTCAGTATCTTCCCAGGCATCAATATTATATCGGGACGGAGTAAGCATAACAGAACTTTCACGGTCTGTTGCCCAATAGTTTTCGGTATACAAATGCAGGATATGCTCAATACCATTTTCATCAACACTGTACTGCCGCATTGCACCTTTAATAATAAAACCTGTGTATTTACAAACTTCTCCTTCTTGTAAAAAATATTGTTTTTTTCTTAATTTTTTTAATTGAAATGACGACACAACTAAAACTTCTTCTTCTTTTGTAAGCGGTTCAATGTTGTGTTTATTTATATACTGTATAATGATTTGATGCATAAAAAATTAGTCTGAAACTAATTACGAAAGTAACTCAAAAAGTTGTCATTTTCTTCTCCTTAATATCTCCCCGTCATAAGCTGGTAACGCTGCGGAGTAGAAAAGTTTTTGTTACAGGTATTTAATCCCTGATGTAGCATTGCTGTGAACTTGTGCTGTTTTCTATTTCTTTCAGTGAAAGAAATAGAAAATATCCCTTCGAGAGCATACCGCTGTTGAGTTTTTAACGAAGCGTTGAAAAAAGCGAATGGCTCGTGAGACAC
>JAGVCC010000114.1 GCA_020059395.1 Chitinophagales bacterium
AAAAGGAAGCCAAATAAGGCGAATAAGAATGGATGCTGGTCTTCCATCCAAAATTTTCCTTTACCAATAAAAAATACGATGTATAAAAAAGTACCTATTATAATGAGCGATGCCAGCCTTGTAAATAATCCTAATACTAACAAAATTCCAGCTACAAATTCTGCGCCTTTACCAAGATAAGGCATAAAGGAAGAACCGCCGAATAATTCCCACTTTGCATACTCACTCATTTTTGAAGCATCGAAAACTTCAAATCCGTGATATGCTATAAAGAAGCCAAGCAGAATTCTTACCAGCGCAATTCCCCAATGCTGACTGATTGGTAATGCTGAAAAAAAATTATTCATTTTCATTTTGTTTTAATGGTGAAAGATATTCCCCTTCCCTTAAAACTTTATATGGCTGATTAATTTTTTCTGCTTCTTTCACAAACTCATTTACATCAGCCGTGTTAAATTCAAACATATCATAATGACAGGGAATGACAAATTTTGCATTGATGGCTTTTCCCAATTCCGCTGCTTCTTTGCAATCTAAATTACCAGCCACTTTTCTTTCGGGTTTATTTCCATTGATGGGTAAGATAGCTACATCTACATTGAAAGGGTTTATTAAATCCACCAGCTTATCAAACCAAAGAGTGTCACCACTATGGTAAATTTTATACTCACCAAACTCAATTACGTAGCCCATGTATTTGCAGTTGCCATTCTCATCTCTGTCAATTTCGTTGTGCTTTGCCGGAATACCATGAAAAGTAAAGCCTTCAATTGTAGCAGACTTGTTATCACTCAAGCCAATAGGAAAATCAAAATCGCAGCTTACCCTTTCAACTACAAAATTTCTGTTGGCTTCAGGAATAATAAATTTTATTTCTGAATTATTTTTAAAAACTGGCAATAATGTTTCTGCATCTAAATGGTCGGTATGATTATGGCTGCTTGTTACAACAGAAATATTTCTGAGTAACTCCGGCCTTAGAACCAATTCACTTATTCTGGTGTGCGGCTTATCAGTTGCCGCGTATTTTTTTGTGAGCGAATCGGATAAATATGGGTCAATTAAAATTCTTTTACCATTCCATTGTAATAAATAGCCGCTTTGGCCCAGCCACCAGAGCGAAAAGCCTTTTTGGTTCAACAAATTGTCAAATTCTTTTATTAATTCATCGTCTTTTTTTAAGGCTTTAATCATATTTACCACATAGATACAATTGAAAGGAATTTATCACAAAGACACAGTAGAAACATAGGTACTCATAGTTATTCTTATAATAAATTTTCTCTAACCTTTTTCGCCCCTGCAACCATATTCACAAGCTTTTTTCTTGCTGCCCATCTTGCTGTTTGGCTTAAACCACAATCAGGCGCAACCGATAATTTCTCTGCAGGCACATATTTTAAACATTTATTGATTCGTTCAACAATATCTTCTACACTTTCTATATAATAATTTTTCACATCAATAATTCCAACGGCAACATTCATCTTTTCTGCAAACGGCGCCAGCAATTCTATTTCTGCAAATTCACGGTTGGCCATTTCAATATGAATTTCATCCACCGTCATATCTAAAAAATCGGGCAACATAGGTTTTAAACTTCTGTAACCTACGGGCCTGCCTTTAAAATTTCCAAAACATAAATGGGTGCTGAGATTACATTTACCAACTACTGATTTCACTGTACGGTTAAAAATATCAACAAACCGTTTGGTGTCTTCTTTAAAAGCATAACAACTCATACTCGGTTCGTCAACCGTTATTTCTTTACAACCTGCTGCCACCAAAGCTTCCAGCTCTTTACTAATTATTGGCAGCAATGCCTCTGTAATTGCAAAGCGGTCTTTGTATTTTTCGTTCGGCAATAATCTTCCGCTTAGTGTATATGGGCCGGGTATACTTGCTTTTAATATTGGTCCGGCTGGGGCTAATCTTTTTAATCTTTCATATTCTTTTACTGCACCCAATCCGTTTGGCGCTACCAGTTCCCCAACAATATTATTCTTTCCCCGTTGGTCATGTGCAGGCGGCCCAAACTTTCTTGTTTCGGTTTCATTATTTTCAATGCCTTTTATAAAACCGTAAAAAGATAAATTAAAATCCAAACGAGTTTGTTCACCATCAGTTATTACATCAAGACCCGCAGTCGTTTGGTCATGAATAGCAGCAATCACTGCATCTTCAATCATTTCTTCTACATCGGCGGCTCCGAATTCATTTAAATTTTTTGCGCCAAACTCCAGCCAGCCCGGAAAAGGATAGCTACCTACTACGGTTGTACGAATGGGAATTGATGTCATATATTTTTTTTTGTTTCCTGCTTTTGCACTGCTATTAAACATTGTTGCGTCGCACTCTTGTACGCTTTGCTATTCTATTGAGCAAAAAACACAACCGTTTAATACTATAATAAGAGTATAAAATGCGGTGTTTTCCCCTAAAGCTATCTACAATATTTTGTACTGCCGCTACAGATTTCTGTACAACTCTGCCAGCCGGTGAGCATGTTCATCATACGCTGCTTCAAAAAGGGCTGTTGCTTTTTCACTACCTACTACACAACCGGCTGTTAGTACTTTTGGAGGTTGCCCTGCCTCGGTTAAAAGTTTTGCTATTTCTGCTTTAATGGAATTAATAATCATAATGCCGCCAACGGTAGAGCCGGGAGAAACTGGAGTCTCTAACCCCTCTATTTTTATCATTGAATCTCCTGCCGGTGCGCCGGTATCTAAAATAATATCTGCAAAGTCCGTTAATTTTTTCCCATCACTACGCTTACTGGTTGAAGCATCTAAATGTTTTTGTGAAACCAGTACAACTGTTTTAATTTTCTTTTGTTGAAACAGTTCTGCCATTTCAATGGGCACTACATTGCATCCGCTTGATGATACAACCAATGCGGTATCTACTTCACTCAAAGAAAAATTTCTTAATATTCGTTCAGCCAACCCCGACACATTTTCTAAATACATGGCCTGACGCTGACCATTAGCCCCAACTACATTGTTATGATAGGTTAACGATAGCTCTACAATTGGATTAAACCCCGGAAACGAGCCATAACGGGGCCACATTTCTTCTACCATTATTCGGCTGTGGCCACTCCCGAATACATGCACCATTCTGCCACTTAAAATACTTTGGGCAAACAAATGAGCAGTTTTATGAATCAGTGTTTCCTGATTTTTAATTTTTTGAATTATATCGCCACATTTATTAAGATATTCTCCTGTAAGGCTCATCGTTAATAGTTCTTTATTTTGTTCACTAAAATACAACTTATTGTACTATTAATTTTGTTGCTAAGAATAATATTTTATTTAACTTGAAGACAAATAAAAAGAACATTCCAAAGGCATGCAAACAGCTATTTTTTCCGACTATACAATCTTATCAGAATATACTGCCAATGAAATGATAAAACTGATTGAGCAAAACCCAACAGCTCTATTGTGCATCGCTTCCGGTGATTCGCCTAAAATGGCTTGTGAACTTTTTTGTCAAAAAGTAAAGGAACAGAATATTGACACTTCCCGTTTCTTTTTTGTTGGGTTAGACGAATGGGTAGGTTTATCGTCTGAAACTTTTGGGAGTTGCCATAATGATTTTCAAAAAAGATTAATTCAGCCTTTAGGCTTATCAACATCTCAATATCATTTATTTAATGCCTTAAGTGATGATTTACAAAATGAGTGTGAAATAATGGATGCCATCATAAAAGAGAAAGGCGGTATTGATTTAATGATTGTGGGTATTGGCATGAACGGGCATATTGGTTTTAACGAACCTGGTGTTGATTTCAATTTATTATCTCATGTCATCAATTTAGATGAAACCACAGTAACAGTAGGCAAAAAATATTTCCGGCAAGAAGTGAAGCTGGAAAAGGGAATTACGTTGGGCCTTGTCCATTTACTAAACAGCAAAAAAGTTTTGTTATTAGCCAATGGAGAAAGAAAAGCCGCTGTAATTAAAAAAGCGGTTGATGGAGAAATAACAAACCTGTTTCCTGCAAGTATTATGCAGCGGCATGAAAACGGACTCATAGTAATAGATAATAAAGCCGCTTCGCTACTAACTAAATCCTGAGCATGACTAAAGCCACTGCACTCCGTATCATTTATTTTTTAGTGTTTTGTTGCACGGGTGCATGGTTGCCTAAATTATATGACTATTGCTTGTATAAAGGATTATCAGGGCCACAAAGTGCATTAATACTGAGCATTACTCCAATAATGATGTTTGCCGTGCAGCCGTTGTATGGTTTTTTTGCTGATAAACTGGGGCATAAAAAAACATTATTATTTTCCTGCTTGCTTGCTGCTTTAAGCTATCTTGGTTTTTTATTAAAACTTGATTTTGCCGGATTAATTGCTGTAACGATAACCATGTCGTTGTTTTATAACACTATTCAACCTGTGTTGGATAGTATGGCATTGCAAATTGCGAAAGACAACCCAAAGTTTTCCTATGGTTCATTACGTTTTTATGGAGCGGCGGGGTTTGCATCAACTACTATTGTAACAGGCCAAATAATAGATGCAGTAGATATTACAGCAATATTTATCGTATCTGCAATAACAATGTTTCTGGCGTTTATATTTTGCTTCTTTTTAAAAGATGAAAAACAAGCAATAGTTGAAAATATTACTTACACCAATGTTTGGGGTGTAATAAAAAATCGTTCGCTACTTTTTTTATTACTCTGTGTTTTTCTTGTTTCTGTTGGTGCTACAACAATATGGAATTTTTATTCAGCTTATTTAAAAGATAATGGCGCTAATGATTCTTTAGTAGGCTACGGGCTTTCATTTCAGGGATTATGTGAGTTACCTATATTTTATTTTTCTGCAAGAATAATTTTACGATTCGGATTAAAAACAACTTTGATTATTACAGTACTTGCAACAGTCATAAGAATGTTGTTATACCATTTTATAAAAACGCCCATTGCAACGCTACCTGTTGAACTGCTGCATGGCTTTAGCTGGAGTTTATTTTGGGTAGTATGTGTAGAGTATGTAAACAAGCTGGTAAATGAACGTTGGCAGGCAACTGGTCAATCACTTTTATATGCAGCTTATTTTGGCGCAGGTGCTATTGCTGGTAACTATTGGGTGCAATATTTTTTAGGCAGAGGAATGAAAGTGGCTGATGTTTTTTTGATAAATGCAGGATTAGTATTAGGTGTTGTGGTTATACTGTTGGTATTTTTAAAGAAAACTGTTAGAATGCAATGAAACAAAAATTTATCCTTGGCATTTTTATTTTCTTTATGTTAAATGTAAAGGCACAAGATACTATCCGTATTACAGATTTTGGATATCAACCCAATTCACATATTGATGCAGTACCTTTTGTTAAGCTGGCAATTGAAGCCTGCCAAAATAAAAAATCTGTTGTATTGCAGTTTCCTAAAGGCAGGTATGATTTTTGGCCACAGTACAGTGAGAAAAAAAAATATTACGAATCAAACACAGACGTACTCCCTTACAGAATATGCCCTATTCTGTTTAAAGGCTTAAAAAATATTATGGTAGATGGAATGGGTTCTGATTTTATTTATCATGATAAAGTACAGCCAATAACCATTGACAGTTGCGAAAACATTATCATCCAAAATGTAAATATAGATTGGGATGTACCTATTATGGGGCAAAGCCAAATTATAAATGTTACTGATAACTATATTGATATTGCCATAAGCAAAGAAACGCCTTACGAAATAAGCAATGGTAAAATATTTTTTATTGACAAAGGCTGGAAAGATGAAATGTGGGATGCGATGGAGTTTGATAGCAAAACAAAACTAATTGTGCAGGATTGCGGTGATGGTTGCCTGAAAGATAGTTTTTATACTTATAATGCAAATGAAATCAGCGAAGGATTGGTAAGAATAAACTATAAAGTTGGCCGTAAACCCGAAGTTGGAAATTTTTTGGCTATGCGCCATGGCGAACGGGGGCATGCTGGAACATTTATTGTTAACAGTAAAAATATCACTGTTAACAATTTCAGCATGTATCAAAATGCCGGGCTTGGCATTTTGTCGCAGTATTCAGAAAATTTATTTTTTAAAAATGTACAATGTGTGCCAAACCCCAAAAAGAACCGTGTATTTGCCGGGCATGATGATGGCTTACATTTTTCCAATTGTAAAGGAAAGATAGTAGTTGGTGGTTGCAAATTTGCAGGCTTAATGGACGACCCGATAAATGTACATGGCACCAGTGTGCAAGTAATCAAAATAATAAATGAGAAAAAATTATTTTGCAAATTTATGCATGGCCAAAGCATTGGCACAACCTGGGCAAGGCCTGGAGAAAAAATCGGGTTGATTGAAAATGAAACACTGAGCACTTTTGGTTTTGCTGAAGTAGAAAGTTTTACTGCTATAGACTCCATACAGTTTGAAATAAGTTTTAAAAATAGCTTACCGTCAAATCTTTCAGCTGGTGATGCGCTGGAAAACTTAACATGGGTGCCGGACGTTGACATCAAAAATAATTTTTTTGGAAGCTGCCGTGCAAGAGGTGTGTTGGTTACCACACCCGGAAAAGTGGTGATTGAAAATAATATTTTTGAATCCAGCGGTTCAGCTATTTTAATTGCAGGTGATGCAAATGGTTGGTTTGAATCTGGTGCTGTAAAAGATGTACTGATAAGAAATAATACTTTTAACGACCCTTGCCTAACTTCCATATACCAATTCAGTGAAGCCATAATCAGCATCTATCCTGAAATTTCCAAACTGGATAGTAGCAAACCATTTCACCGGAATATCCGCATTGAGCAAAATATATTTCACCCATTTGATTATCCTGTGTTGTATGCCAAATCAGTTGAAGGGCTTACGTTTAATAATAATATAATAAAACATTCCAACCGTTTCAAACCATTTCATCCAAGAAAGTTTATGATAACATTGGAAGCCTGTAGTAATGTTGAAATCAAAAGAAATAAATTAAGCGATGGTGTTTTAGGAAAGAATATTAAATTGATTTCAACTAAAGTTTCGGAATTAAAATTGAGTAAAAAGCAAACTCTACTTGTAGAGAAATTATAACCCCGTTTTTAGTTGCTCCACACACCAATCCACAAAATTTACTACCTGGTCTTCTACCGGCGCATAAGGCCCGGGTTTGTATGCATTGCTTCGAATACCTTTAAAATTATTTTCACAAAGTTTACCATCCTGTTCGCCGGTTATTTCCCAAAACTCAGTAAGGCGTTGTAATTCATAATCTTTTCCTTCAAGAGCATTCGCATCAACCAGCCAGCAAAATTCCACATCTGTTGTGGCTGCATCAATGGGCGTAACCCTCATTGTCCATATATAATCACTCACGGCATCCATCCAAAAATTAGGATAGTTAACCAAACCCACAACGCCGGCATCATGATTTTTATGCAAGCCCATTGGGATAGATACTTTTTTTCCATCTACGCTATAACTTTCAATTCCCGGCCGCAGCGGATAACGGATGGCATAAGTTGTTGTACCAGGTATTACTTCCACCAGTTGAGTTGCCAATCCATTTTCGCTCCACGTTTTTCTTTTATCCATTTCCAGTTCGCTGGTATCTTCTCTTAGGTTGGCACCAATAACTGCACTGCAATATTCAGGGTGTGCCCCACCACAGTGGTAACATTCACGGAAATTCTCTGCCACTAATTTCCAATTAGCCTGAAGTGTATATTTTTTTATACAAGCAACTTTGGAAGTATTGATTTGATAAGGACGCAAATAAGGAGCGATACTTTTTTCAATTTTTGAAAAATCAGGAGCTTCTTTTGCCAATGAAATAAATATCAGCCCTTCAACTACATTCACATGTACTGAACGTAAATTATAATGCTCTTTACAAAAATCATCGGGCATCATCCGTGCATTCAGCAGTGTGCCGTCTTTATCAAACACCCATTGATGATATGGGCAAATGAGTTTTGCTGTATGTCCTTTTTCCTCTAAACAAATAGCAGAGCCCCGATGTGTACAGGTATTGTAATGCGCAAACACATCCTCATTATTTCCACGGATTATAATAACCGTATCACTTTGCAAATGGTATAAAAAGTAATCTCCGGCCTTAGGTATTTGTGCTGTGTTGCCAGCAAAGAGCCAATGCTTCTGAAAAATTGTTTTCCATTCAGCAGCCATTACTTCTTCATTGGTATAAAACGCCTGCTCAAGGCTATAACCTGACTTATAATTACAGATTAATTCATTTACATTCATTACATATCATTTTTGCATTGCAAAACAAGCAGCCCCAATTGCACCAGCCAAATCACCATGCATTGCTTTTGTAATTTGTGGACGAATACCACCGGGCTGCCATTCAAATTCATCAAACCATTTATTTAGCGGAATAAATAAATCATCATTGGCTTCTGCTATACCGCCACCCACTACAATTGTATCTGGTGAAATAATATTACTTACCGATGCCAAACCAATTGCCAATTTTTTTACAGACGTCAGCCAAACATCTTTTGCAAAATCATCTCCGTTCCGCATTGCAATTAGTAATTCATGTGTAGATGTAAACTTTCCTTTTGATCTTTTTTCAATACTGCAATTACCAATACACTCTTCGAGGCTGCCAGGCATACCGGTTACGTCACAATCATCATTGCTATCAATTACCATGTGGCCGATATGACCTGCTTTATTGAATGAACCCTGGTAAGCCTGTTTGTTAATCAACAATGCGCCGCCGACCCCTGTTCCTAATGTTACCATCACTGCATTGGTACTGTCTTTTGCCGCTCCGGTTTTTGCTTCGGCAACCAATGCAGCAACTCCATCATTTAATACATTAGTCGGGCATTGCAAATAATCACTCCATATAAAATTTTCCAATCCTTCTAATCTGCCAGGCATAAAACCTATTACTGTATTTTCTTTACTGGGTAAGCCGGGTGCTGAAATTCCAACTACAATTTTATGTGCATTTAGTTTTTGTTTTAAATCGTCAACTGTTTTTTTTATGGCCGCTTTCCACACCCTTCCCTCACCATCATTGGTGGGTGTATAAGTCTGATGCAATACATTACCGTTTGCATCGATGGCAACACCTTTTATTCTTGTTCCGCCTAAATCTATTCCTATGTATGAATTCATATTTAATATTGACCTTCTGAAACGTCCCAACCGCCATCTACTGCCACCACCTGCCCGGTTGTAAATCTTGATGCGTCACTCATAAAATAAACAGCCAGGCCATCTAAATCTTCAGGCTGGCCTATTCTTCCTCCATCTAATGGTTGTTTTGTTTTGATGAAATTTATTATTTCTTCATCGTTTGCTGCACGTTGTGCCATTGGTGTTTCTACCAATGCAGGAGCAATTACATTTACTCTGATATTATCTTTCGCATAATAGGCCGCAATTGATTTACTAAACCCAATGATTGCGGCTTTAGCTGATGCGTAAGCATGAGTTGAAAAATATTTTGGCGATGGTGAGTAGCCCAACACCGAACCCATGTTTAAAATTGTTCCATTTGTTTTTAGTTGTAAAAATTTTTTAACTGCTGCCTGATTACTTAACATTAAAGAGGTTAGATTTAAGTCCATTGTTTTATTCCATCCTTCTAATGTTAATTCATGCAAGGGGCCATCTCCCATTTTGCGTCCGCTGCCACCTGCCACATGATAGAGGCCATTGAAGCTGCCAAATTTTTCAATACAGGTTTCAATAGCAGTAATTGCTGTTGTTTCATTTGTTGCATCGCCGCTTAATGCAATTGTATTGTTACCTAAAAGTTGTTGGGCTTCATGTACACTTTCTTCATTTCTTCCAACAACAACTACGTTGGCACCATTGGCAATAAATGCTTTTGCAGCGGATATGCCAAGGCCAGTAGTGCCGCCGATGATAACGATGTTTTTATTTTTAAGTAAACTCATCTTCTTTCTATTGAACCTGTTTTTTTATTTTTTAAAATAACTTTCTTTTCGCCATTTGGCAATACTTCCTCTTTAATTAAATAATACTCTTCATCAAAACTATTGTACTGCTTTTCAACTTTTGTTTCATTTGTGCCTCGCCAATCATTCAGTAAAACTTTTTCCCATTGCTTTGTTTTGGCAGATTTATATGCCGCATCTAAAATAGTATTGACGATATAACCATCATAAAAAGTTTCTGCCGGTTGTTGTTGTTTATCAATTGCATCAAACATATCAGTAAACATATGACTGTAACCCAGCTCATGCACTTCATCTCCTACCGGAAACAACCAGCCAGTGTTAATTTCTGCTTTCTCAGCAATATAATCGCCTCCTTTGCCACTGGTAAACATTTCAAATCCGGTGCGTAAAAAATTGTTAGCCCAGATGGTTCCCTCTGTACCCATTACTTCATCCCGTAAATCCATTCCTCCTCTAAACGTCCAGCTTACTTCAAACTGGCCAATGGCACCATTTTCATATTTTACCAAACCCACTGCATTATCTTCTGCATCTATGGGATGTACTCTTGTATCTGCCCAGCACATTACTTCAATGGGTTTTACATTTTTACCAATAAAGTTTCTACTAATTTCTACGCAATGACACCCTAAATCTATGATACATCCGCCGCCACTTTTTTGTTTATCCCAAAACCAATCGCTATGTGGGCCAGGGTGTGTTTCCCGGCTCTTTGTCCAGATAACTTCGCCTATTGCTCCACTTTTTATACTGGCTAATGATTTTAAAAACTTTGGTGTGTAACATAAATCTTCCAGATACCCGCCAACTATCCCAGCTTTATCAACAGCTTGTAACATTTGCAATGCCTCTTTTGCATTTCTGCCTAATGGCTTAGTACACAAAACATGTTTTCCCGCTGCTGCGCAAGCCAGCACTGCTTCCAAATGCATATCGTTTGATAAGCCAATGATTACTGCATCTATCTCTTTATTACTTACACATTCTTTTATGCTTGTTGTGTAGTGTGGTACTGCATAATCTTCTGCAAATTTTTTTGCGTTGCTTTCTGTTCTGCTGTACACTGATACAACAGTATCTTTTCTGCGCTGTGCAACTAAGCTATCAGCGTAGAATCTTGAAATAAACCCTGAGCCGAGAATTGCAAGTTTCATAAAAAAAATTTCTGCCTCCCCTGGCTTCTCCAAAGGAGGGGCTTTAGAGTCTGCATATTTAAAATTGTTCTATAAATAATTTGAGTCCTCATTGTTGAATAGAATTAATACAGTACAAGAGTTCCCGATAAAATCGGAATATACTCTGCCAATGCAGCTAAATAGAATTATCCCGATAGCTATCGGGACTGGTTCAAAAAAATTACTTCACCACTGGAAATGGAAATTTACTTTTCAATGTAATCCGCTTACCTGTTTCCTGGCTTTTTCTTGCTGCTTCAATAATTTCCAATACATGCAATGCATGCTCCACATTTATTTTTGGTTCTACTCCTGTTAATAAACTTTCGCCAACTACATTGGCGCCTTCCTGCCATACATAACCACCTTTATTTGTACTCACCAGCACCGGTGGTTTTTCCCAATCGGTATCCAACATTACACCATTGGTTTCCCAATCGTAACCAATTAAACGCATATTACCATAGTCGCCGTAAATTTGAATGGAGTGTAATGTTTGATTGGTTGCTTCATGCCCATGCGGATCGAAATAACAGAAGCCGCACATTACATGACTGATTACATTTTTATCATGCATCATTAATATGTGTGCATTATCTTCAACCACCACTTTTATTTTTCCTTTATCATCAACGGTACGTTCAGGATTTACAATACTCGTCATAGCCATAATACTTCTTGCAGGACCAAGCAGCCCAGTTAGTGTTGCAATATTATATACACCAAGGTCGGGCATGCTGCCGCCGCCTTTCTCATAAAAAAATGCACTCCAGTTGGGGCCGGTGTGTCCATATTGTCCGTGTGCACTTGCAATACGTCCCAATTTTCCTTCCTGAATTTGTTTACTCATAAATGCAAACTGCGGACTGTTAACAACTGCAGGTGCTCCCCATATTCTTAATTTTTTACTCTTTGCTAAATCAAGTAATGCTTTTCCTTCTGCATAGGTATTCGCCATTGGTTTTTCGCTCCACACATGTTTACCTGCCAACAATGCTTTTTTATTTAATTCGCCATGCACCTGCATATCGGTTGTAGTTACCATCATATCAAATGGTACACCTTTCAGCATTTCGTCAATGTTTTTATAGGTTTGTGCGCCTACATTATATTGTTTGTTTTGTGCTATGGCTCTGTTATATTTTATGTCGCACAAACCCACCAGTTCAATCATTGGTGATGATTGCAGTTTGGGAATGTAGCGGTTACTAACGCTGCCGCAACCGATGAGTGCTACACGAAGTTTTTTATCGGCAGTTGTTAAGGCAAAACCTTCCAGGTTTGATAACAATACTGCTGCACCTGCCATTGCAGTTTGCTGTAAAAATTGTTGTCTGTTCATAACATTTATTTTTCGTTATTTTTATTTTGTTACTAGCTTTCGTAATTCTCTTCAGCTGCATTGGCAGAGTATATCTCGATTTAATTGGGAACTCTTGTACAATATAACTTTATTGAGCAAAATAGTCCTCACTTCTCTTCCCCATTTTGGAATTTAGGGAGCCTTAAATAATTTTTTACTTTTCCCCAATTGTTGAATCTTCAACAATGTATTCACCCATTCATCTACATCTTCATCATAATCCGCTTTCAATCTTTTGGTAACTGTTGCTCTCATGTCTTCTTTAAAAATATCGGGTCCGTAAATAGCACCCAAAAATGCTCCGAGGAATTGCGGATACGTATCATGGTCGTTTCCCCACTCAATACTCAATTGCATGGCAGCCAGTGGGTCGTACTTGCAAATTTTTAAAATTGAAAACACAACAAGGTAAGGAACTTGTGCCTCCCACTTTGTGGTATACATAAATTCTTTATCAAGCAATGAAAATAATTTTGTCGGTGAACCTTTTGCTTCTTTAACATAGAAATCTGCTAAGCTTAACCACCGTTGTGTTTGTCTTTCGCACCAAGGAACCTTATTGTAATCATAAGGGTCGGTTTTCAGCATGGCGTCAAATATTTTATGCCATATTTGTTCGTTGGTAAATTTAGAAGGGTCAATTGTTAAAGCTGTTGATATACCTGCGACTGATGCTGCCACCATATCTTTTGCAAAACCAATATCAAACCATGCTGTGTTGTATGCAACCAGATATGCTTTTTCCGGCTGGCCGGGATAAATTGCCGCCATTGGTGTTAATGCCATTTGTCCATAACAAGTGGGTAATGCGTTCCACATTCTTTCAACAGGATAAGCTTCACCAATTTTCCTGCTACCCATTATCCAGTTAATTGATTTATACGACTCACCCAACCATTGCGGGCAAAGTGTATCGTAGCCGGGATGTGTTTTTATTACAGCAGATTTTGACCAGTCTAAATATGCCTGTGCTGAATGTTTATAGGTTAAAGGCCATTGATTTTTTTTCAATCCATTGCGAAGCATGTACATCAAAATCATTTTGTGTCGGCTATCGTCGGTAACAGAACCGGCTGGTGCGTTTTTTGCCCAGCAGCCGTATGGCTGTTCAAAGGGCAAAATATATTTGTACTCCCTTAAATACATTCTGTCGGCTGCTGCTTTAATTTCATCATCATCCATCAAGTCAGTAGTATCGGTCCATAATTTTGGTGGATTGGGTGATGCTTGTATTTCTGTATGCCCCTGAAATTCTATTGGGCCGCCGAGTGCATCGCCAATGAATGTACCGAGCAATAAGCCTTTTGTTTTGTTGCGGAGGAAAAATGCATCCACTTTTGTTTGTGAATACGCAGTAACAACACTGAAGAAAAGTAAAATAAATATGGTTGTATATGTTCTCATTTGCTGTTATGGTTTTATTGGTTTTGCTGTTACTTTCATTGTATCGCTTGCTAAAGACTGAAGCTGGTAGCCTCCAGTATCTATAACTGCAACGGGAAAATTATTTTTAATACTTCCTATTTCTGCATTGCTGATTTTTGTTTGATACAAATACAACTGCCTGATATTTTTTAATTGGTATAAGTTCTTTATGCCATTTGCCGTAATATTTGTAGCCGCCAGATTAAGATATTGCAATTGTGCAAGGTTTTTAAAATAAGCAAGTCCATTGTCTGTAATATTTGTATTGTTCAGAAACAAACGTGTAAGGTTACTAAGGTTTCCTATAGCAGCGCATACTTCATTATTTAATTGCACATCACCCATTTTAAGCCAGATAATATGTTTGCGAACGGCTTTCAAAAATTGCAGGTGCTGTACAGTAATACTGTCAACCGCAACAAAATTGACTGTTAGATAATTGCTATTTGCTGCAACCGGATTAACAGCTACATCAAGCAATTTAAATTTTTGTATTATGCTATCTGGTACCTTGTCTACAGTTGTTGCAAGAATATCTGATAAAGAGGTTTGATTTTGTTGTGTGCTGCCACTTTGCAAAACAGTTAAATAAGGTAACACTTCTTTTGGTTGTTTTAATGCCGTTACCTGTTTATGAAAATCGGCACCGCTGTTAATCCACCAGCTAAGCAACTCTATTTGCGCTTTGCTTAATTGCGATTTTTCTTTGGGCGGCATATGGTCTTCATTATCCAGCGACAATAAAATGCGTTTTATCAATTCACTTTCGCCGGCGCTGCCGGGTATCATTATCTTTCCATCTTCACCGCCTTTTAAAATAAAATCTGGTTCATCCAACCTTAATTTTCCTTTTTGTTTGTTTGCACCATGGCAGGTGTAACATTTTGATTGCAGGATGGGTTGTATAATATCTGTATAGGCAACTGCCTGCTGTACATCTTTAATTGGTGCAGCGGCTGCATCACCAGCATTACTTTTTTCAGTAAATGCATTTGTTAAGTATCCTTCGCCGTGAGTAATACTGCCACCTAAATGACCGGTGATGATGAGGAGGATTCCAATTAATGGCATCAGCCATTTAAAATAATTTGTTTTTTTTGATGCAAGATAATAAGTGATTAAAGAAATAACCGTCATACCAATTCCAAACCATTGATGTTTTGAAACAAGTGCTTCATCGTACTCTCCACCGTTAGATAATAAATACCCTGTAATACAAGATGCAATTGCAGCAATAGCGCCTATGAGCAACGAAAGTTTTATTGCAGGCTTAAGCCAGTCGTATTTTTTTTTATAAGAAAGAACATGAAACAAGACAGCAAGCAGTAGTATGCCTACTGGTAGATGCACCAGTACCGGGTGAAACCGCCCTATAAATTCTGATATGGTTAAAAAATAAATCACTTATGAATATCTCTTCCTTAATAAATTCATCATATACACATTTATATCCCATTGGTTACTTAAAGGCTGCAATGTATAAGGCAGTGTTTGCATATACAATGGCGGGCCAAATTCTGTAAGGAAAGTCATTGTTTCTCCAGCTTTCTTTTTTCGTTCCACTACTTTATCCCACCAGGCAAAATGTGCGTCAACTGCATACTTCCACTCTGGTGCACGGGGTTCTGCCACTTGTGGCCCTTCTTCATATCCTATCCTTGCATGTATGTGTTCTGTGCGTTGCAAGGCAGCCTCAACTGTTTCGTTTTGATTTTGCAGCAAACTTTCATGCACATTGCACCAATGCGAAATATCTAATGTAAGTTTTAATTCAGGATATTTTTTCAAATATTCATGTGTTGTATGTGCAGCAAACATCAATCTACCTCTGTGTGTTTCATGATAAATAGGAATACCGGTTGACTTTGATAAAGCAGTGGTGTATTCAACAAATTTTTTTCCTTCATCAAAACTAAAATAATCTTTGCCTGAATGTAAGTTGATGTACAATGTTTTTTGTGAAGATTGTTTTACAATTTCTTCCATTGAATTTTTAAATGCTTTAAAATTTTCTGTGGCAGTATCTTCGCCTGCTCCGTATAAAATCCCCAGTTCCAAATTGTATTTTTTTAATGCTGCATACATTTCATCCTGCTCCTGCTTGGTACCGGGCCACCAGTTCTCAATTCCATCGTAACCATCCTTTTTTGCTTTGGCACAAAACGCATCCATTGTTCCGTCAAAACCCCAGTTGGTAGCGAGTATTTTTAGTTGATATCCTTCGGCAGATTTTGAAAATGTTTGAGGATTTTTAGCAAAGCTCTTTAATGATGAAAAAAATAATGCAGCAGAGCCTGCAGCTGATTGCTGAATAAAATTTCTACGGTTTTGTTTCATTATCAAATATTTTTAGCCGTTAAAGTATTGTACAATAGAATTACAGAACGTATAAGAGTGCGACGTAACAGACGATGGTACTTGTCCCGCAGAATTGCGGGAGTAGCACTACTGATTGTTCCAAAAAAAATCTATACTATAACCGCCGTCAGGGTTTATAACCGCTGACGGGGTTATGCAAGAATATCATGTATTACTTTCCCACTCACATCTGTTAATCTAAATGGCCGTCCCTGCGATTGGTATGTAAATTTTTCATGGTCGAAACCAAGCTGATGTAAAATGGTTGCCTGTATATCAAATGCCTCTGTTTTACCATTTACAATACTGTAACCAATTTCATCTGTTTCGCCATAAGTAGTACCACCTTTTATTCCACCACCTGCCATCCACATAGTAAATCCATCGCCATGATGGTCTCTTCCTTTAAATGGCATAGTAACACCATTCCGATTTTCAAGCATTGGTGTACGACCAAACTCTGCGCCCCAAATTACCAGCGTCTCTTCGAGCAAGCCTCTTTGTTTTAAATCAAGCAACAACGCTGTTATAGGTTTATCAACCGTTCTGCATTTATTTACTAATCCAACATCAACAGCATTGTCAGCAGAATCACCATGTGTATCCCATCCCCAATCAAACAACTGTACAAACCGTACTCCTTTCTCCACCAGTTTTCTTGCAAGCAAAACATTGTTTGCAAAACTTTCTTTGCCGGGCTTAGTACCGTACATATCATGAATATATTGCGGTTCATCTGCAATATTCATTACACCCGGTACAGAGATTTGCATTTTGTATGCCATCTCATATTGTGAAATCCTGGAAAGAATTTCAGGGTCTTTATATTCGTTATAAGCTTCCTGATTTATTTTGTTGATTGCATCAATACTTGCTTTGCGAATGTCCCTGCTCATTCCATCGGGGTCTTTAATAAACAGTACCGGGTCGCCAGCACTTCTGCATTGCACACCTTGGTACACACTCGGCAAAAAGCCACTGCCAAAAACACTCTTACCAGCATCGGGATTATTTCCGCCTGATGTTAAAACTACAAAGCCTGGTAAATTTTTATTTTCACTTCCTAAGCCATACGTAACCCAACTACCAAGGCTTGGCCTGCCTTGTAACGAACTACCACAATGCATGAGCAATTGAGCAGGTGCATGATTAAACTGGTCGGTTGTTACTGCATTTAAAAAAGCAATATCATCAACAACGGTTGACAGATGTGGTAAATGTTCAGATAACCAAAGTCCGCTTTTGCCATGCTGTTTAAAGTTTGCTTGTGGCCCCAACATTTTTGGTACACCTTTTATAAATGCAAATCGTTTTCCTTCCAATAATGATTGGGGGCAATCTTGTCCGTCTAATTTTGCTAACTCAGGTTTGTAGCTAAACATTTCCAATTGCGATGGCGCACCAGCCATATGTATATAGATAACCGATTTTGCTTTGCCTGGAAACATGGGTGCTTTTGGCAATAATGGATTTACAGGGTCATAAAAATTATCTGCAACTACAGAAGAAGAATTTTTGGATCCACAGCCCAATAAACTACCCAATGCCAATGCACCGAGGCCCATGGCACTTTCTTTTATAAAATGGCGGCGGGTATTAAAATGTAAATACCTGTTCTCAGCTTCATGCTGCAAACGCCAGTTGTGTAATTCTTTTTGTGTCATAAAAGGCCTCACCCTCATTCCCTCTCCCGTAGAGAGGGA
>JAGVCC010000170.1 GCA_020059395.1 Chitinophagales bacterium
AAAGCTTACAGGTGCAGATGGTACCATACAATTGCAGCGGTATAATCCGCAGCGGGGTTTTATTTCCAGTGTGGAGCATGCGCTGCATTTTGGGGTAGGGGCACAAACTACAATACCCAAAGTGGAAATTACTTTTCCATCGCAAAAAAAAATAGTGATGGAAAACGTGGCAGCAGATCAGGTGCTTACAATTTTTGAAACCAAAGCACAGCAAACGCAAACACCTGCACCAGCAAAAAAAACATTATTTACAGATGTTACCGCACAAAACAAATTCAGCTTTACTCAAAAAGAAAATGAGTATATAGACTTTAAACGGGAGCCGCTTATACCTTACAAATGCAGCCGCAAAGGGCCATATTATACAATTGCAGATATAAATGGAGATGGAAAGGAAGATGTGTATGTTGGTGGTGCAGCAGGTATGCCCGGTACATTAATGATGCAGGGCTTAAATGGAGTGTTTACAGAAAAAAAGTTGCCAGCTTTTGTTGCAGATAAGGCTTATGAAGATATGGGTGCCTTATTTTTTGATGCCGACGGCGATAAGGACAATGACCTGTATGTGGTAAGTGGTGGTGCCGAGTTTGATAATGGCAGCAATTTATACCAGGACAGGCTGTATATAAATGACGGCAAAGGGAACTTTACCAAAGCAGCAAAGGCATTACCTGCCGAAGGGTTTAATGGCAGCAGCGTAACCGCACTGGATTATGATAGTGATGGTGATCTTGATTTATTTGTTGGCGGGCATGTGCAGCCGGGTAAATTTCCAAAAGCAGATAAAAGTATGCTGCTGCAAAACAACAAAGGGATTTTTACTGATGTAACGGCAACCGCCGGTGCAGCGCTGTTAACCGCCGGCATTATCAACTGTGCAGTGTGGAGCGATGATAAAAAAGAACTAACTGTTGCAGGCGAGTGGATGCCTGTAAGTATTTACAAATTTGCAAACGGTAGTTTTGATAAACAGGATACCAAGGTTACCATTCTCTCACCCGTTACTAAAAACGATACCACCATTGCCATGAGTGAATTTACCGGCTGGTGGTACTGCCTTAAAACTGCTGATGTTGATAATGATGGCGACCTTGATATTATTGTTGGCAACCGTGGCACTAATGCCACTATAAAAGCAAACTATTATAACCCATGCACCGTGTATGCAAAAGACTTTGATGGCAATGGCAGTTACGATGCAGTGCTGGGATATTACATTCATGGCAAGTGCTACCCGCTGTTTAGCCGGGATCAGTTAATTGACCAAATGCCTGCCATGCGTAAAAAATTTATACGCTACAAAGATTACAGCGGCACCACGCTTGATAAGCTGTTTACCCCCGAACAGCAGCAGGGCATGGATGTTTACAAAACACATTTTTTTCAATCGGGTATATTACGCAATGAGGGTAATGGCAATTACCGTTTTATACCTTTTGCAGAAAAAGCGCAACTGAGCACTATTACAGATTTTGTGGTGGACGATTTTAACAAAGACGGTCTTACAGATATAATTGTATGCGGTAACAGCAACGATGCTGCTGTAATGGTGGGAAATATAGATGCTGCGGCAATACAATTGTTAACCGGAAATGGTAAAGGCAACTTTGAAACGTTGCCAAACGCAGCCCATGGTTTTAAAGTGAGAGGCGAGTGCCGCAAAATGGTTTATGTTAAAAGCAATAAACAATTGATTTTGTTAAAAAACAGTGCTGCAGTGCAGGTTTACCAACATAATTAGGTTTTGGCATATTATTTTCAGCCTGTAAAAGCAATAATTGCATGAATGCGCCGTTTTAAAAATATTAATGATTTAGGCTATGAACTCTGTGAAAACCCAGCAATCAGGAAACATAATTACACAGCTTTTTAAAAGCGTATTAGATAAGCTCCGTCAAAATCCGGACGTTTATCCCATAAAATATTACAAAAAGGGCAAACAATACCGCCGTAAATGGCAGACCCCGCTTGTAAAATAACCGCAAACACTGTAATATACCGCAGTAAAACTGGCAATGGCAAAAAGCAGTAAAACGCAGGTTTTGTGGAAATTACCGGACCCTTAAAAACAGCAAAAACCCTCTTGACAAAGGGGCTTGTAATTTTGTAATTTTAAGTTCAAAATCCGATACAATGAAAAAACTCAACTCACCATCTCAGTCATCTGCACTGTCCGTAATTTTTAAATTAGTTGCTGCTGTGTTCAGCAGTTTTTTTCAGTCATCAACAAACAGAGATTTTAAAAGGCTGAAGAATTTTATTGTGCCTTAACTAAACAAATACTCCACATCCTGTTTACTCAAAGCTTTTACAAAGCTGGCATCATCTGCAATTAATTCACTTGCCAGTTTACGCTTGCGCTCCTGTAGTTGCAGTATTTTATCTTCAATAGTGTCAATACAAATCATACGGTAAGCAAAAATATTTTTTGTTTGCCCAATACGGTGTGTACGGTCAATGGCCTGCTGCTCTACAGCGGGGTTCCACCAGGGGTCAACAATGTACACATAATCTGCTGCGGTTAAGTTTAAACCCACGCCACCCGCTTTTAACGAAATTAAAAACACCCGGCACTCATCGTTATTTTGAAAATTCTGAATAGCTTTTTCCCTGTCAACTGCACTGGTACTGCCATCAAAATATTCAAACGGTAT
>JAGVCC010000042.1 GCA_020059395.1 Chitinophagales bacterium
AAAGAATTGAACCACAAAGACACAAAGGCACAAAGCAATACAAAAAACTTCACCCCAACCCCTCTCCAAAGGAGAGGGACTTTAGAACCCCTCCATTTAAAACAGCCTTGTGATAATTGGAGAGGCCGAAATATGCTGAATAGAATTACACAATGTTGAACGGAGCGTCGCCAATGTCGCCCCATAGTAGTACTAGAGCCCGTCCCAAAAATATTTTTATAGTTTATTAAGCGATGCATCAAATTTATAAACGCCGTTTTTTTCTGTTGTATAATATTTTGTTATATCGTTGTAACGCAGTTGCAATGGCTGCCCGGCTTTGGACAATACTTTTATATACTCCAGTTTGCCATTGCTCCATTTAATATCAATTACAAAACCGCCTCTTGCACAAATACCTTTTACCTCGCCATTTGCAAATGCAGCAGGCAGTGCCGGTAAAATATCAATAAATTCTGTATGGCTTTGCAACAGCATTTCTCCAATGCCTGCAGCACCGCCAAAGTTGCCATCAATTTGAAAAGGCGGATGTGCATCAAACAAATTAGGGTAACTGCCTGCACCGCCTTTCACCGGGCTGATCAACATTTTTACCATGGTGAATGCATGTTCCGCATCTTTAAACCTTGCCCAGCAATTTATTTTCCAGCCAAGGCTCCAGCCGGTTGCTGCATCGCCACGGTATATCAATGATTGCTTTGCGGCATTCATCAATGCAGGTGTTACGTCAAAATTTATTTCGTTGCCGGGATACATGCCCCACAAATGCGAAATGTGGCGGTGTTTGTTGCTGGTGTCATCCACATCTTTCATCCATTCCTGCAACTGTCCGTATTTACCAATGGTGTTGGGTGCAATCTGTTTGTATTTATCTTTTAATGTTTTTCTCAGTGTCGCATCTGTATTTAAAACTTCGCCTGCTGCAATAACATTGCTGAATAAATTGCGAATGATCTGATGATCCATCGTTGGGCCTGCTACCAAGCCGCCTTGCTCAGGAGAATTAGATGGTGTACTGATTAAATAACCTGTTGCCGGATCTTTAATTAAAAAATTATCGAAGAACAATGCCGCTTCTTTCATAATAGGGTAAGCCTTAGTTTTTAAAAATTGCTTATCCTGTGTAAATAAATAATGCTCCCACAAATGCTGACACAACCATGCGCCGCCGGTAACCCAAATACCATGGTTAGCCGCATTTATTGGTGCGGTGCCTCTCCATACATCTGTATTGTGATGCAGCACCCAGCCCGGTGCATTGTAATGGTCTTTGGCTGTTTGCTTTCCGGTAGTTGCTAATTCTCCAATCATATCAAACAATGGCTGATGCATTGGAGATAAATTCAGCAACTCTGCCGGCCAGTAATTCATTTCTGCATTTATGTTGGTGGTGTATTTACTGCCCCATGGCGGATTGGTTAAATCATTCCAGATGCCTTGCAGGTTTGCAGGCCTTGTGCCGGGCCTTGATGAAGCGATGAGTAAATATCTGCCGTATTGTGTGTAGAGTGCAGCGAAGGAGGGGTCGGAAGAGTTTGAAAAATTTTCAAGTCTTTCATTAGTTGGCAAAGACCTCACCCCCAACCCCCTCTCCAAAGGAGATGGGGCTTTAGACTCCGATAATTTGAAGTCGCCTAAAGAGATTGAGAAAGTGTTGAAATAATTTTGATACTCATTAATATGTGCCGTTTTTATTTGTTCGTATGTTTTTCCCTTTAATGATGCCATTGCTTTTATACAAGGTTGTGCGGCATCGGCAGAAACATCTTTATAATTTTTATAGGTGGTGCCGGCAGTTAAATAAATTGTTGCTTCATCTGCATTATCAATTATCAATTTACCGTTATCAATTTTAACAGCCCCGCCTTTTGTTACTATCTGCAAATAACTTTTGCCTTGTAAAATTCCATTACGCACTTTTACAGAAAGTATGATGGTGTTATTATTCAATTGTGTTAGAGCATAATTTCTATGTACACTGCTGAGTACTGCATCAAAGCTAATACTTGCTTTTTTGCTGGCGGTAAGATTAATCACCATTGCCTGGTTAACGGCCGAAACAAAATATTCTCTTTTATAATCAACGCCGTTTAAAGAGTAAGTTGTGGCAGCAACCGCATTTGAAATATCCAGCTCTCTTTTATAATTGGTAAAACCTGTTGTATTTTCAAACTGCAAATTTAAATCACCAAAAGGCTGGTAGTCGGCCTGGTAAGTACCCACCGGCGGCGGGTTATCATTCACCACAAAATATTTCCATTGTCCATTCAATGATATTTTATCTCCCTCTTTTTTTGTAGGGTAAATGCCAATATGCTGTGCAGTATCTTTATAACCATACATGCCGGCTTTGTTACTAAAGTTGAGCACTAAAATGGCAATGCTGTTAATGCCTTTGTGCAGCAATTTTTTATCAACAGTATATTTTCTTCCTTCTGTATTTTGCTGGCTTCCCACCAGTGTGCCGTTTACATAAGTATAATCGTTATCACGAATGCGGTTAAGGTCAAGCACCAAATCTTTTTTACTCCAGTTGTTTGGCAAAACAAAAGTTGTACGCAGCCACACAGCGCCATCCAGTGTTTCAAAACCCACCGTCTCCCAACCATCCCAATG
>JAGVCC010000334.1 GCA_020059395.1 Chitinophagales bacterium
GGCAACAAGTGATACTATTTGGGATTGGGATATCACCTGCGGCAAAATGCTGTATAACGAAGCAATAACACCAATGCTTGGCTATAAAAGATCGGAAGTTTTAAATATTAACAACTGGTGGAAGCTTAATATACACCCTGATGATATAAATGATATAACAAAATCTATTGACGAAGCCTTTGCTGCAAAAAACCAAAACTTGCAGCTGGAATATCGTTTTCGTTGCGAAAACGGCAACTACAAAAATATATTTGACAGGGCCTTTATATTATACAATACAAACGGCACAGCCAGCCGTATGATTGGTGCCATGCAGGATGTTACCTATCAAAAACAGGAAGAGCAGCGTATTAGTAATGCAGTGGTAAATGCACAGGAAGCCGAAAGGCAGTACCTTGGCATGGAGCTGCATGATAATATTAACCAGCTACTTACAGGTACCATGCTTATGCTTAGCGCTGCATCGCATGCGCAAATGAATAAAGATGATATGCTTAGTATTGTGGTTAAATGCAGAGACTATGTTACCACAGCAGTAGATGAAATACGTAATTTATCTCACAGGCTTTCACCTTCAGCTTTTACCACTTCAATACAGCAGGAGTTTCAATTACTTTTAACACAAATGGAGGCCGATGCCGGTTTTAAAGTACACCACAGCATTAATATTGCCAATGAAATGCTGGTGCCTTTAGAAATAAAAACCTGTCTTTACCGCATTTTACAGGAACAGCTTTCAAATATTTGTAAACATGCAGCGGCAGCCAATGTGCATGTAAGCCTTACACAATACAACGAAAAAATTGTTTTAAAAATTAGTGATGACGGTGTTGGTTTTAATACAAAAACTGTGCAACAGGGTATCGGTCTTTCAAATATTAAAAAAAGGGTAGCTTATTTTTCTGGCAAGTTTACATTAACGGCTTCGCAGGGTAATGGCTGTGCAATATACGTGGAGCTGCCAAATACAATAAATAATGCAGCAGTAAAATAAACTGCATTATTTCACCTCTTCGTAATCTATATAGTCATCTTTTGTTTGGCTGGTTGGTTTGGCTTGTGGCTGCTGGGCACCCTGCTGCTTATTTTGGCGGTGCAGCTGTTCATTAATATCCTGCTGCATTTTATTAACTTTTTGTTTCACCTGTTTTGTTGTTTGATAAACAGGAATAATAAAGTCAAAAATAATTTTGTACAGCAGGTACAATAAAAACAATTCAAGCAAAACTTTAAACATACCCCAAAGTTATAAATACATACAATTCAGCCACTGTTTTTGGTAAATAATAAATACCTGCCTATATTTGCCCACGGAAAAAAGAAACAAAGGAAGGGAACGGAGTCGTTCCCTTCTTCTTTTAGTATGACAACCGAAACACAAATACAGGCAATAGAAAAACTGCTGCAGCCATTGCTGGCAGAAGATATTTTTTTAGTATCCATTAAAATAAAACCTACAAATAATTACAAGGTTTTTATTGATGCGGATGGCGGTTTAGGTATTGAGAAATGCACCCGTATCAACAGGGCATTATACAGGCAAATTGAAGAAACAGCCCTGCATACAGATGGTAATTTTTCGCTTGAAGTATCAAGCCCGGGTGTGGACGAGCCTTTAAAACTGCTGCGGCAATATAAAAAAAATATTGGCCGCAATGTGGAAGTGTTGTTGAACGACGGCCAAAAAAAGGAAGGCAAATTGAAAATTGCTGCCGAAAATGATATTGTAATTGAGGAAGTAACAGGAAAAGGAAAAAAAGCAGTAACGGCAGATGTGGTAATACCTTTTGCAGATATAAAACAAACAACGGTTCAAATAAAATTTTAATTACTAATAAACCCCATACCGGCTGGGAAATAATCCTGATAACTATCAGGAGCGCCGGTGAGGATTATGGCAAGTATTAACTTAATCGACTCTTTTCAGGAGTTTAAAGAAGCCGAAAACATTGACAGGCCAACACTGATGAAAGTAATGGAAGACGTGTTTAAAACCCTCATCAGAAAAAAATACGGCAGCGATGAAAATTTTGACGTAATCGTAAACGATCAAAAAGGTGATCTGGAAATTTTCAGGCGCAGAACCATTGTAGACGACGATGATTTATACAACACACTCACAGAAATTGAGCATAAAGATGCCATTAAAATAGAGCCCGATTACCAGGTTGGGGAAGAGTTGTATGAAGAAGTTGACATACAAAAAGAATTTGGCCGCCGTGCCATTTTGGCCGGCAAGCAAACTCTTGCTGCCCGTATAAACGATTTGAAGAAAAACATTCTTATTAAAAAATACGAAGACCGTGTTGGTGAAATTGTAAGCGGCGAAGTATATCAGGTTTGGAAAAAAGAAATATTGCTGCTTGATGAAGAGGGCAACGAAATGTTGTTGCCCAAATCAGAACAAATACCATCCGACTACTTTAAAAAAGGCGAATCGGTACGTGGTGTGGTTAAAAAAGTAGAATTAAAAAATAATCAGGCGGTAATTATAGTGTCCAGAACAGCACCTTCTTTTTTAGAAAAGCTGCTTGAAATTGAAGTGCCCGAAATTTTTGACGGCCTGATTGTTGTAAAGAAAATTGTACGTGACCCTGGTGAAAGAGCAAAAGTAGCCGTGGAAAGTTATGATGACCGTATTGATCCTGTAGGTGCTTGTGTTGGTATGAAAGGAAGCCGTATACACGGTATTGTACGTGAGCTAAAAAATGAAAACATTGATGTAATTAACTGGACGGCTAATACACAATTGCTTATTCAGCGTTCCTTAACACCAGCTAAAATTACAAGCATGGATGTAAATATGGACACTAAACATGCTAATGTATACCTAAAGCCAGACCAGGTATCACTAGCTATTGGCCGCCGAGGGGTTAATATTAAACTTGCTTGCGAACTTACTGGGTTTGAAATTGATGTGTTCCGTGATAATGAAGGTGAAGAAGACGAATTTGATATTGACCTGGATGAATTTAGCGATGAAATTGAACCATGGGTGATTGATGCACTGAAACAGGTGGGATGTGATACAGCCCGTTCGGTATTAAACCTGAGTAACGAAGAGCTGGAACGCCGTACTGATTTGGAAAAAGAAACCATTGCAGATGTAAGAAGAATATTGGAAGAGGAATTTACTAAAGAATAATAGCAGCCGGCTATTACTTTACAATAACTGATTTACCGGCAAGAACAAAAATTTAAGCATTAAAACAAACGAATGTCAGAAATACAGCAATTACCAAGGGCAATGAAGGCTGCAATTGAATTCAATGTGAGTAAGGATACTCTTGTTGAATTTTTATTGAGTAAGGGTTTTAGTGCCGACGATATGCAGCGTGACTTTAAGCTTTCCAAAGATATGTATCAGGTTGCTCAATCTGAGTTTCAACAGGATAAAGCAGCAAAAGCAAAAGCCCAGCAGGTAGAATTAACAAAAACATCTGGCGAAGCCAAAAAGAAAAAAGACGAGGAAGATTTATCTATAAAGAAAAAAGAAGCAGCTAAACCAAAAGAAGAGCCTAAACCTGTTGCAGAAGAACCAAAACCAGAGCCTCCTGTAGTGGTAGCTCCTCCAGTTGTAGAAGAACCTAAAAAAGAAACAGTACCGGCATCTATTAAGCTGGAAGCTCCTGAAATTGAAGCGCCTAAAATTTTAGATAAAATTGATCTTGATGCAATTGATTCTTCAACAAGACCCAAAAAAGCTACCAAGAAAAAAGAAGAAGAGCCACCAGTTGTTACCAAAGAAGAAAAGCCTGCGATAAAAAAGCCAGTAAAACCTGTTGAAGCAGTTAAGGAGGTAAAAGAAGAAAAGCCAGCCGAACCTGCTCCTGTTGCAGAAGTAAAACCGCAGCCGGAAGAAGATTTGCCCCCTGTAATTGAAAATATTCAGGCCGATAAATTAACAGGCCCTAAAATTTTAGGTAAAATTGAATTGCCTGTAGATAACGATACCAGACCAAAAAGAGATACTGACGATAAGCGCAAACGTAAACGCATACCTATTGAGAAAAAAGGTGGTCAGCCTGCAGTGCCAGATAATAATAACCGCCAGCAAGGCGGTGGTGGCTTTAATCGTGGTGGAGGCGGCCAGGGTCAGGGAGGCAGACCGCAACAAGGCCAGGGTGGCGGCGGAAACAGGTTTAACCGTGGTGGCAACCAGCATGGCGCACCGGCAAAACGTGAAGACAAGATAATTGACGCCAAAGAAATACAGGAAAAATTAAGAGAAACCCAAGCTAAACTTGCAGGTGCTGGCGGCCGGGGTAAAAGCCTTAAAGCCAAATACCGCAAAGCCAAAAGAGATGAGCATGCAGAAATGGCCGGCGGTATAGATGAAAGCAACAAGCTGCAGGTTACAGAATATATTTCGGTAAGTGAGCTGGCCAATTTAATGGATGTAAGTTTTGCAGATGTTATCAGCAAGTGTATGAGCCTGGGTATAATGGTTTCTATTAACCAGCGGCTTGAGGCAGATGTGATTGAACTGGTGGCAAGCGAATTTAAATATGATGTTGAATTTATTGGTGTAGAAGATGCTGCTGAGCTGGAAGATAATGACGAAGAAGAAAACGAAGCAGATTTAAAACCGAGGGCACCTATTGTTACCATAATGGGCCACGTAGATCATGGTAAAACATCGCTGCTGGATTATATACGCAATACCAACGTAATTGCAGGTGAAGCTGGTGGTATTACACAGCATATTGGCGCTTACGAAGTAACGCTGCCCAATGGCCGTGCTATAACCTTTTTAGATACACCGGGCCACGAAGCCTTTACGGCTATGAGAGCCCGTGGTGCTAAAGTAACCGATATTGCTGTAATTGTGGTGGCTGCAGATGATGCCGTAATGCCACAAACAAAAGAAGCCATCTCTCATGCACAGGCGGCAAATGTGCCTATGATTTTCGCCATTAATAAAATTGATAAAGATGGCGCCAACCCCGAAAAAATTAAAGAACAGTTATCTACCATGAATATTTTGGTAGAAAGCTGGGGCGGTAAATACCAAAGCCAGGAAATAAGTGCCAGAAAGGGTGAGAATATTGATTTACTGCTGGAGAAAATTTTACTGGAAACAGATATTTTAGAACTGAAAGCCAACCCCGATAAAGGAGGTAACGGTACTGTTATTGAAGCATCGCTTGATAAAGGCCGGGGATATGTTGCCACTATACTTGTACAAAATGGTACGCTAAATCAGGGAGACATGATTGTGAGCGGCCAGCATTTTGGTAAAGTAAAAGCTATGTATAACGAACGTAATCAGCGTATAGAAACGGCGCCACCTTCTACGCCTGTTTTAATATTAGGTTTAAATGGTGCACCACAAGCTGGTGAAACGTTTAAAGTATTTACAGACGAGGCAGAAGCAAGAGAAACTGCATACAAACGTGGCCAGATTTTGAGAGAACAAGGCATGAGGGCTAAAAAACATATTACCCTCGATGAAATTGGCCGTCGTTTAGCATTGGGTAACTTTAAGGAGCTGAATGTAATTATTAAAGGTGATGTGGATGGTTCGGTTGAAGCATTAAGTGACTCTTTACAAAAATTAAGCACACAGGAAATTGTAATTCGTGTAATACATAAAGCAGTAGGTGCCATCAGCGAAAGTGATGTAACGCTTGGTAATGCCTCAGATGCCATCATTATTGGTTTCAACGTTCGTCCATCTATTCAGGCAGCAAGGCTGGCAGAAGCAGAAGGAATACAAATTAAATTGTACTCAATCATCTATAATGCTATTGAGGAAATTAAGAGCGCTATGGAAGGTATGCTTGAGCCAACTGTGGAAGAGAAGATTTTGGCCAATGTGGAAATTAAAGAAACCTATAAATTTGATAAAGCCACCGTTGCCGGATGTTTTGTACTGGATGGAAAAATTGCACGGAACAACCGTATACGCCTGGTAAGGGATGGTATTGTAATATTTACCGGAGAGCTGGGAAGCTTGAAACGTTTTAAAGACGATGCCAAGGAAGTAACCAGCCATATGGAATGTGGTTTGGTTATTAGAAATTACAACGACCTTAAAGTGGGTGATATAGTGGAAGCGTTTGAAGAAGTAGAAGTAAAAACGCACGCTCTAATCTTTTGTTAAATAAAAACATGTAAAGGGCTATTCAAAAAATAGCTCTTTACTTTTGACGATAACTGAATTGTTATGAAAAGAGGTTTACTAAGCATCACATTTATTTTTTGTGCAGCACACATTTTTGCACAACCGGCAGTGCAAACAAAAAAAGTAATTGCTGATAAAATTATTGCAGTAATTGGCGATAAAATTGTGCTTAAAAGTGATATTGATAACAGCCTTGCAGATATGCAGCGTCAGGGAGTTGAATTGCCGCCCAATGCATTTTGTTTATCATTAGAGCAGGCAATGGGCATTAAAGCATTGGTGCTGCAGGCAGAAAAAGATTCGCTGCCAATAACAGATGAGGAGATTGAAATAGATATTGATAACCGCATACGCAATTACATTAATCAGCTGGGCAGTAAAGACGAGCTGGAACGTGTTGCCGGAAAGTCGGTTTATCAAATGAAGGAAGATTTTAGGGAGCCGATAAGAGATCAAAAGCTGGCACAGGCCATGCGTAATAAAGTGGTGGGAGATATACGCATTACCCCAAAAGAAGTACAGGAATACTTTGGTAAAATACCAGCAGACAGTTTGCCTTTATATGAAACTGAAATGGAAATAGGCCAAATTGTTATTAACCCCAAGGCCAGCCGTGATGCAGAGGAATATGCTGTTGAACAACTGAAAGAGTACAAGCAGCAAATAGAAAGCGGCAAAAGAGATTTTTGCGCCATTGCGAATAATTATACCGAAGACCCGGGAAGTAAAGATAAATGCGGCCAATATGAAATTAACCGCAGTCAAAAAAACTTAGACCCTGTTTGGCTGGCTAAGGCATTTTCATTAAAGGAGGGGCAAATTTCAAACCCTTTTAAAACAAGGTTTGGTTACCATATTATACAATTAATAAGCAGGGCTGGAGATGATGCAGTAGTAAGGCATATACTTCGCATTCCACAGGTTACAAAAGTGGAAATGAAAGAAACACTGGAGAAACTGGACTCTGTAAGGGCTAAGTTAATTGCAGGCACATTAAGCTTTGGCGATGCGGTAAATAAATACAGCAATGATGAAGCCAGTAAATTTACCGGAGGTATGATACAGGGCCCCAATGGCGGTTATTTAACCATTGACCAGTTAGATAAGGACATGGTGAATATGCTGAAGGATCTAAGAGTGGGCCAGTATTCACAGCCAGTAGAGTTTGCTGATGAAAGCGGAAAAAAAGGGGTGCGTATTGTTTACTTAAAAACAAAAACAGAGCCGCATCGTATGAATATGAAGGATGATTACAACCGTATTTCTGAAATGGCGCTGGAAGAAAAAAAGAACGAAGCCCTGGATAGCTGGTTTACTAAACGCATACCTTCATATTTTATAATGGTGGATGATGATTATAGAAGCTGCCCGGAAATGGGTAAGTGGATGGTGAATACGGCAAAAAAATAAAAGACTTGTAAATAACATTATAAAAACGTTCCTGCAATGCGCAGGAACGTTTTATTTTTGCATACTTATTTAACACACATATTTTGATAGAAAAAAAACAACTTTTTGCCAGTGAGGAAAATGCCATAATGGTGGGTCTGGTGCATAAGGATCAAACAGAGCAGCAGGTGCATGAGTATATGGACGAACTGGCTTTTTTAGCCGAAACTGCCGGAGCAAAAGCAGTAAAACGCTTTACCCAAAAACTGCCGCATCCCGATAGCCGCACTTTTGTAGGCAAAGGAAAGCTAGAAGAAATAAAACAGTTTATTATTTTAAAAGGCAACATCAATATTGTAATTTTTGATGATGAGCTTACAGGTTCGCAAATTCAGAACATAGAAAAGGAGCTGAATGTAAAAACCATTGACCGCAGCGATTTAATACTGGACATATTTGCAAGCCGTGCCAAAACCGCACAGGCAAAAGCGCAGGTAGAGCTGGCACAATACCAATACATTTTACCACGGCTTAGAGGTATGTGGAAGCATTTGGAACGGCAGGGTGGTGGTGTGGGTACACGTGGCCCCGGCGAAACGGAAATTGAAACAGACCGCCGTATTGTAAGAGATAAAATTTCGTTATTAAAAAAACGGCTGGCTGAAATAGATAAACAATCTTTTACACAGCGTAAAGACAGAGGCGAATTTATAAGGGTAGCTTTGGTAGGTTACACCAACGTAGGTAAAAGCACTTTAATGAATTTGTTAAGCAAGAGCGAAGTGTTTGCAGAAAACAAACTGTTTGCAACCTTAGATACCACCACACGAAAAGTAGTGTTTGAGCAAACTCCTTTTTTACTAAGTGATACCGTGGGGTTCATCCGCAAGCTGCCCCATCATTTAGTGGAAAGCTTTAAAAGCACCTTAGATGAAGTAAGGGAAGCAGATGTGCTGCTGCATGTGGTGGATATGTCTCACCCACAGTATGAGGAACAGCTAACTGTGGTAAACACCACTTTAGCCGAATTGGGAGCCGCAGATAAGCCCGTAATCACCATTTTTAATAAAATGGATAGATATGAGAAAGAAACTTTTGACGAGTGGCTGGAAGATGCTGTAAAAAAGGAAATACTCAACGATTTAAAACAGCGTTGGCAAACTGAAACAAAAGGAAACTGTGTATTTGTGTCCGCTGTTGCAAAAACTAATATTGATGTACTGCGCCAAACAATATTAAATGCGGTTAGAGATGCATACCGTATCCGTTATCCGTATAAAGCAGAATTTTTTTATTGAGTATGGCCGAAAAAAAATATAACTGGTATAAAGTGGCAAACTCTTTGGCGGAGATTGATTTTTCTGCAAATAATCTTGTGCAGCTTACCGTAAATGGAAAGCAGATTTGCCTGGCCCTTAACAATAGCAAGCTGTTTGCCTGCGCCAGTAAATGTCCTCATGCAGGCGGTGCTATGGCAGCTGGATATACGGATACAGCAGGAAACATAGTATGTCCGCTGCACCGTTACAAATTCAGTTTGCAAACTGGCCGTAATACAAGTGGCGAAGGGTACTATTTAAAAACATACCCAATGCAGCAAAGGGATGATGGCATTTACATAGGTTTTGAGGAAATTAACTTATTTGGCTGGCTGAAATAGTTGGGTTATTTTTTTTTACTAAAAGTAAAATGCCTTACTTTTGCCCTCCCTTAAACGGGAAATTCCTCCTTAGTCGTAGTTTTTCATTACGACGCAGGAGTAATA
>JAGVCC010000210.1 GCA_020059395.1 Chitinophagales bacterium
CTTATATAATAATGATTGGCAAATGTGGTGCTGCAAAAAAATAAAAATGTAAGTAAGGGCAAAAATTTCATCATTACAAATTATAAGGCGGGAAATTAAATATAACGGTACCTTCTTAAGGGGCGAAGATAACGGTTTCCTTTTGATGTTTGAAAGCGGGTACCCACCTGCTGCCATTGATTGTTACTAAAACGCCACACCAAAAAATGTAAATGCGGAAACAATGTATATCCTGTTTTACCACTGTATGCTATATGCTGGCCCTGCATAACGGTGTCGCCAACGTTAACCAATGCGCCATTTAACTGCAGGTGCCAGTAACCGGCACGGCTGCCATCGTTGTGCTGTATAACAATAACGTTGCCGTATGGCCGGTATTTTTTATTCCATCCGCCTTTGTCGCCATCTTCTTTAACTCTTACCACCACGCCACCTCTTGCGGCAAGTACCGGTGTACCTCGTTTCATTTTAAAATCAAGTGCTGCCCGCTCTTTGTGAGAAAGTGTGCTGAAGTAACCCTGCACCAAACGGTGGGTTTCATTTTTATTGTAGGGCAGGTCGTATAAATAACTGGTATCGTCGTTAATTTTTCCTTTTTGCAACTGTATAAATTGTGTGCGCTGCGGATTTTTGCTTACTGCACAACTATAAAATGTTGCAATCAATATAACATAAACTAAAGCCTTGTTTAATTTCATTTGTCTGTTTTTGGCTGCCATTGGTTGGCACGAATATTTTTTGCTGCAAGTGTTACTGTTTCAATAACCCTTTTTTGTAAAGTGGTTTCAGTTTTAGCGCTCTGCATCCATTGGTAAATAGCTTTTTTTACACTTGGTGGAAAAGCCTCAAAATTTTTTAATGCTGTTTTATTTTTTGCAAATGCTTTTTTAAGTAATGGGGGCATTTCCATAGCATCTACTTTATCCAGCGCTTTCCAGCTGCCGTCTTTTTTTGCTGCTTCAATTTTTTGCAAGCCTGCTGGCATTATTAAATTTTCTTTCAACAGCTTTTCAATACGGGTTTTGTTTAAAGCACTCCACACACTTTTGGGTTTGCGTGGGGCAATAAATAAAAAATAACTTTCTTCATCCCGTTTGTTTGGTTTGCTGTCTATCCAGCCAAAGCATAAAGCTTCATCCACAACTTCTGCATAAGTTATAGTGGGCTTTGCACTTTCTTTTTTATACAGAACGAGCCACACATGGTTTTGTTTTGCATAATTTTTTTGCAACCAGTTGCGCCATTGTTTACGGCTGGTGGGGTAATATTCAGTGCGTATTTTAACCATTGTATTAAGCTACGTTTTTTAAGGCCTACTTTTTAGTGCCAATTATTTAACAGGGTTACCAAACGACTTTAGTAACCAGTAGGTAATTGAATTATTTATCTCGTGAGTATATTTGTATGTATAGTCACAATCATCATCCGCATAACTAATAAATAATTTTTTCTGCTGGTCGAATTCTCTTTCCTTAAATTGATACGAGCATTGAAATAGTGTTGGCTTTTTTAGCAGGTAGTTGAAAATCGGCATTATTGAAAATAAAACAGGAAGAACAAATGCTGGATGAAGAAATGATATCAATACTAATTTTTTTATTTTAAGAATTATTGAAACTATTAGTTGTAGTGCAAAAAAGTAAGCGGGGATTAAGTATAGATTTTCTTCTCCGTTTCCAAAAGTAAAAAATGGGAATAAAAACCAACTTAAAAAAATTAATAAAATCGCCAAGAAAAATTTAAAAAAGGATGATGATTTTTCCACTTGATAATATTTGAATCTTAATTAATTTTTTTGTACCACTTACCCGGCCGTAAATAAATAACTCCCTTCTTTGTACTAAACCTTGTGGCAATATTTTTTCCGTTTACATCATACACTTGAAAGTGCAAATGCGGAAACGCTGTATAACCCGTATTGCCACTGTAACCTATATGCTGGCCCTGTGCAACCGTATCTCCAATATTTACCAGCACACCATCTTTTTTTAAATGCCAGTACATAGCGTCGCTGCCATCGTTGTGTTTTATAATTATGTGGTTGCCTTCACTTAAATATTCGTCTTTCAGTCCGCCCACATCACTATCTTTTTTTACAGCGGTTACCACACCAGCTCTTGTTGCACAAATCTTACTTCCTTTTTTCATTTTAAAATCAACGCTTAGCTCATGCCGGTGGCTCATTTTACTGTTGTATGCCTGTATTAATAAAAACTTACTGTTTTTGGCAAATGGTAAATGATAAACGGGGCTGTTACCGGGGTTTACACAGCCGGCTTTTAAATTGCGTATTTCAGTATCCGTAAGTTGGGCCGATGAAAAAAATGAAGCTAAACTAAAGGCGATATAAAAAAATATTTCTTTCATCTTATTAATGTATTTTCATTGACGTGATGTATTGTTTAATGAGCATGACAGGTTATCTGTTACAAATTTAAAAATTATCCGGTAGCTTATCTTTAAATTACCAGATAGCAATGTTGTAAAAAACGCCAACTAAAGATATAATGCTTACAATTTTTGAAACAAAAGCCCTAAGCTACCTGCTGATTTTAACTGTGCTTTTTGTAATAACCAGCCAAACAGTTAATGCCCAATCAATAAATAATAACAAAACTACAGTAATAAAAGAGCAAATTACTGTTGCTGAATATTTTTTAAACCAGGCCAAATACGATACTGCAATAACACTTTGTAATAGTGCTTTAGTAAGCTCCCAAAAACTTAATTATAAAACCGGCCAGGCAAAAGCTTATGATGTATTAGCCGAAATAATGTTTAAAAATGGAAAGATGAGAGATGCGGAGCAGTATAATTTATTAGCGGCCCCTTTAGCAACAGAATTAAAAGATACCGGTTTATTAATTAATATTAAAAACAGAACCGGCCTTTACCTTTTAGAAAAAGGGAAAAATAAAGAAGCAGAGGTGAATTTTACAGCAGCACTAAGCTTAGGAGCAAATAAATTAACGCAATTAAAAAAGGCAGAAATTAACAGCAATCTGGGGTCGCTGCACCTGGCCCTGGGCGAAAAAGAAAAAGCGCTGCAATATTTTTTTACTGCGGATAAATTCTATGAAAAGATTAATAATGCTAAAGGCCAGGGCGAAACCTACAGCAACATTGCCTCTGTATATTATTTAATGGGTAAAATTGATGATGCTATTGAATTTCAGAAAAAAAGCATTGTGGTACGGGAAGCGGCCGATGATAAAAGTGGCCTGGTAATTACCAATAATAACATTAGCCAGATGTACATTTTAAAAGGCAATTACGATTTATCCTTAAAGCACATTAAACAATCTATTGCACTGGCCGACCAAATTAAAAATCCAAAGTTGCAGGCGTCATCCTATACAGGTATGAGTGTGTACAATATTAGAATTAAAAATTTTACCGAAGCACTGGTTTGGCAAAACAAGGCCATCAAACTATTTGAACAAATTGATGATAAAATCATGCTGTCACGACTGTACATTTCTGCAGGTAATTTGGCTAATGCCAGTAAAGATTCTATGCAGGCAATAACCTATCTTAATAAGGGCTTAAGTTTATCAGAAAGTCTTTACAATAAAGAAAACATTGCCAATGCCTATGAAAAAATTAGTGCATTTTATTTATCGCACAACGAATATGAAAGAGCATATACCAATTACAAAAAATTTATTCTTTACAGAGACAGCATTACCCTAAAAAGCAACTTATCTAAAATTGAAGAAATAAAAACACAGTACGAAACAGAAAAAAAGGATAATGAGATAGTTAAGCTCAATACATTGCAGCGCCTAAAGCAATTGCAAATAGAAAAACAAAACGCAGTAATTAATGGTAATTTAATTGAAGCAGAGAAAAAGCAAAACGAAATTGAGTTACTCTCTAAAGAAAAGCAATTACAGGATTTTAAAATTTATCAGCAAAATGATGAAATAGAAAAACAAACACTGGTTGCAAAAAATAAAGAGCAGCAATTACAAATTAATATAGCCCGGCAACAAATAAAAGATAAGCAACTAAAAAACGAAACCAAAATTAAAAACCTCTGGATTGGAGGTCTTTTAGCTGGTTTATTGTTGGCAATACTTTTAGCCCTGCTGTTTATTAACCGATATAAATTAAAAAAGAAACTGGAGCAGCAATCTGCTTTGCTTGCCATACGCAATACTATAAGCCAGGATTTACATGACGAAATTGGCAGTACACTAACAAGCATCAATATATTAAGCAATGTATCAGAAAAAGCTATTGAAAACGAGCCGGTGCAGGCAAAAGAAATGCTGCATCAAATAGCGGTGCAAAGTAAAACCATACAGCAAAATATGAGTGATATTGTATGGAGTATAAGGCCGGAAAATGAAAAGGTAGAAAATTTACTCATTCGCATAAGAGAGTATGCGGCACAAACTTTAGAGCCACTAAACATTAACACCATAGTTGAAACCGACGACAGGTCGGTTAGCCATATTTTGCCTATTGAATTTAGAAAAGAATTATTATTGATTTGTAAAGAAGCAATAAATAATATTGTAAAACATGCCGGTGCCAGCAATGTTGTAATTGCTATAAAAAAAGATAAGCAGCAGATGCACTTACACATAAGTGATGATGGTGTATGGAAAGGCAATACAAGTGGCACCGGTACAAAAAGTATGAAAGCAAGGGCCGGTATTATTGGCGGCCAATTAGAAATTACAACATCAGATGCAGGAACTTCAGTAGCAGTAAATGTACCCCTGCCATAAATATGGTATATAGCATTTGAGCGGTTAATTTTACTTTTGAACAATAATGGCCATAAAAGTATTGATATACGAGGATAATGAAAGCTTGCGCAAAAGTGTACAAACCCTGTTGCAATGGAACAATGAGTTTGATGTGGTGGCAGCCATGCCCGATGCTATATCGGTAACAGATGATATTACAATATTAAAGCCCGATGTAATTTTAATGGATATTGATATGCCCGGTGGCAACGGCGTGGCAGCAGTAACTACTATACGCCATACCGGTAATCAGGTGCCGGTTATTATGTTTACTGTTTTTGATGATGAAGAAAATATTTTTAATGCCATTTGTGCTGGTGCTAATGGTTATTTATTAAAAAAGAATTTTGAACAGATACCGGCATCAATAAAAGATGTTTTAGATGGCGGTGCACCCATGACGGGCAGTGTGGCAAAAAAAGTATTAAGCTTTGTGCCACAAAATAAAATAACCAAAAATCCGGAGATGGAAATCTTATCTGCCCGGGAAAGAGAAATACTGGAATACATTGTAAAAGGCTATAGCTATAAAATGATAGCTGCTGAAATAAATATAGCAACCGAAACCGTACGAAGCCATATAAAAAAAATATACAAAAAATTGCAGGTAAACAGCGCTACCGAAGCGGTGTATAAATTTAATAGTAAAAAATAGCTACTCTTTTTCATTTTGCCTGCATCCCCCTTTTATGGCATTGCTGCTGTCTTTCATTTTTTTCATTTTTGTGTACACTTAATATTAAAACAATGAAAAAAATTATTTGGGTATTCCTAATGGCCTGTTGCACTAATTTATTATTTGCACAAAACTTAGTGGTTAACGGAAATTTTGATGTGCTGGCCAAATCAATTGGTAACCCCAAAGGCTATTGCCATAAACCCGGCACTACCGATTGGGCCGATGCCACCCCAGCTGAAAAATGGAGTGGCTGGATCAATAATCCTACATTAAACTCCTGCATGATTACCGAAGTGGTAAATATTAAAAACACCTGCTGCTTAATGGCTACTATAGGTAAAAGCGGCGTAGAGGGTAATGTAATGCATGTAATAAGCACTATTGGACATAGTGGTTTTGCACAAAATCCATTACCTGAAAATAAAGGGGTAAAGGTAAGTTGCTGGGTGTATGTAGTACGTGGAGGTATGACGATAGGGGTAATTAATAGTGCAAAGGGGGAGTATCAAAAAACAGTAGCATCAACAACTACTTGCAAGTGGGAGCAATTAAGTTTTACGTACGATAAACCTATTGATAATGTTACGATATACTCCAAATGGTCGGCTACACAGCCAGCGGCAGATGGGGCAGAATTTTATATTGATAACATAGTAATAGAAAAATTATAAAAATGAAAAAAGCACTTTTAGTATCATTTGCATTTACTTGTATAGCACAATTTTCAAATGCACAAAAACCTAAAGCCATCACGGGAGCTGCAATTACACCTAATAGCGGTGTAGCAAAATTGTTGCCCGATTTAACCTTTAGCCTTATACCAGTAATAAGTAGCGGCGGTAATGGTTACGAACCAGTAGCAGGCATAGCGGGACGTATAAAAATGCCCATACGGTTTATTGTAAAAAATATTGGTAATGCAGCAGCTAAACCTTGTAAAGTAGAGATTGAATTGTACTATACCGGTCAATTAACTGCCGGAGAAGCCAGGCAGTCTGCAGAAGGTAACGGTAGCCCTGCAAGTTTCAATAGAATTGTGCGTTCGGAAATTTGTGAAATACAAGCCATTGAAAAAGGTAAAGAGGTATTAAGAAATCATGCATTTGTTTTCAGTAAGTTTCCCGAAGAAGCCTTTGGAAAAAGAGTAAAAATTATTGCACATATTATTTATCCGGATTACAATGGCGAAATATCCAGAGCAAATAATTACTCTGAAGCTTACGAGTTTGACTTGGTGAAATAGTTACTAAAAAATCCGGGGCCTAAAATTTAA
>JAGVCC010000261.1 GCA_020059395.1 Chitinophagales bacterium
AGCGGAAAATATTTAATGGAAGATTTTTATTACGCCGGTGGCCTGCCAGTTATTTTAAATGAATTAAAAGACAAGCTGCATAAAAATGTGATTACCGTTACCGGAAAAAATCATGCAGAAAATATAAAAGGAACTACAGATTGTTACAATGAAGAAGTGATTGCAAAATATAATGCACCCATACAAACAGAAGCAGGTTGTGTGGTGGTAAAAGGAAATTTAGCATTGAATGGTGCGGTAATAAAACCAAGTGCTGCCACTCCTGCATTGATGAAACATACCGGCCGTGCTGTGGTGTTTGAAAGTATAGAAGATTACAACAAAAGAATTGACGACCCCAATTTGGATATTGATGAAAACTGTGTGATGGTGTTGAAATATGTTGGCCCGGTTGGCTATCCCGGTATGCCCGAAGTGGGGAATATGGCCTTACCTAAAAAAATATTACAGAAAGGAGTAAAAGATATGGTACGCATAAGTGATGGAAGAATGAGCGGCACGGCTTATGGTACTGCGGTATTGCATGTAAGCCCCGAAAGTGCTATTGGCGGCAATTTAGCTTTGGTGCAAAATGGCGATATGATTGAACTGGACGTTGACAAACGTTTATTGCAGTTGCATGTAAGCGATGATGAACTGGCCAAACGCAAAGCTACATGGATTGCTCCTGCGCCTGCTGCAACAAGAGGTTATGTAAGCATGTATATTAAGCATGTAATGGGTAGTGATAAAGGCGCTGATTTAGATTTTTTACAGGGCAGCAGTGGCAGTGAGGTAACGAGGGATTCGCATTAAGAGCCCCTGTCCCCTAAAGGGGGACTTAGGTCGAAGGGTTTTTCATATTTGAAGCTGTTGTAGATAGAAAGAATTTTTTGTACCGAGCTGTAGTACAACTATCAACTTCAGTGGCGTCGCACTCTTGTACTGAAGTAATTCTATTCAGCAATACATCGAAGTGTATTATTGAATTTAGAAACTTTATTAAAACAAGAAATTTTCAACCCCCGTTGGGGTTGGAAACAAATTGATATTACAAACCCTGTGTTTTACACAGGGCTAATAATATTTAAGCCCTTTAGGCTTTGAATACATTGGTAAAATACCCCGAAGGGGTTTAATATGAATAGCCCCGGATGAAATCCGGGTGGGAAAATAAATAACGGAAGCAGAACCCCAACGGGGTTCAATGTGAAAGTGATGAATACAGCAATGCAGATTGAAAAGACGAAAACAAACAATATGAATAAACTCAGTTTTATTGTAATCGTATTTACATTGTTATCTTGTAACAGCAACACAAAACCAGCCATGTACAAAACCACCGGCACCATCATTCAATACGACGAAGCATTGTCTGCAATTATAGATACAACTACAAAACCAGAAATCATTGCCGAAGGTTACGAATGGAGCGAAGGCCCCTTGTGGATTGAAAAACACAATATGCTTTTGTTCAGCGATGTGCCGACGAATACCATTTATAAATGGACAGCAGCAAATGGTGCAGAAGTATATTTAAAACCCAGTGGTTACACCGGCACCACACCCAGTAAATGCAAAGAACCCGGAAGTAATGGATTGACAATTGATACGGATGGGCATTTGGTGCTTTGCCAGCATGGCGATAGGGCTGTGTCATTAATGGATGCACCATTTGATAAACCAGCGGCAAAATTTATTACACTCGTTAATAAGTATGAAGGTAAAAAACTCAATAGCCCGAATGATTTAGTGTTTAATGCAGCCGGAGAATTATTTTTTACCGACCCGCCTTATGGATTGTTTACACAAGATGACAGTGACAGTGCAAAAGAAATAAAACACAATGGTGTTTATAAAGTAAAAAAAGATGGCACAGTAATTTTGTTAGTAGATTCTATTACCCGCCCGAATGGGTTGGCTTTTTTACCCGGCGAAAAACAATTAATTATTGCCTGCAGCGACCCTGATAAACCCAATTGGTACATTTTTGATGTAAGCGACGATACATTGAGTAACGGTAAATTGTTTTATAGTGCAACAGAAGAAAGAAAGACAATGAAACATGGTCTGCCCGATGGTTTTAAAATAAATAAACAGGGCATTGTGTTTGCCACCGGCCCCGGCGGTGTATATATTTTTAACAGCAGCGGGAAAAAGTTAGGTTTCATGAAATTAGATGACGCCACCAGCAACTGTGCATTAAGTACAGATGAGAAGACTTTGTATGTTACCAATGATATGTATGTGCTTCGGATAGCACTAAAATAAGATAATGAACAATATAAGAGAACATAGAAATCAATTTACTGAACAAGGATATGCTGTTATACCCAATATTTTTTCTGTAACCGAAACTGCAAATATAAAGCAGGTTATTGAGCAATCAGATAAATCAAACGAAACATTCAGAAAATCTGCAGACCTTTTTGCAATCAGACAATTTTTAAAAGAGCTGCCAGATGCAGTTAGTCATATTCTAAATGCTTCTTTAATTAATACAATCCGGGAAATTTTCGGGCAAGATTATTTCATCACTAAATCAATTTACTTCGATAAACCCGGCGCATCAAACTGGTATGTTGCATACCATCAGGACCTTACTATTTCTGTAGACAATAAAATCGAGACAGAAGGTTTTGGCCCTTGGACAACCAAGCAAAATCAATTTGCTGTTCAACCGCCTTTAGTCTTTTTAGAAAATAATTTTACGATACGCATACACCTTGATGAAACTAATGAAGATAATGGAGCACTTAAAGTAATTCCAGGTTCACATAAAAAAGGAATTTGGCGTGCAGATAAAATTAACTTCAGCCTTGAAGAGGAAAGAATTTGCGCTGTGCCGTCTGGCGGCATTATGTTAATGCATCCGTTATTAATGCATGCATCTGGCCGAACAATAAATAATAAACAACGAAGGGTAATTCATATCGAATTTTCTAATAAAGAACTTCCGGAAAATTTAAACTGGAGTGAAAAAATAATATTAAACTGAAAGAATGAAACTGTACAACACTACTAACGGAATCATCATCGAACAAAACGATAAATTCTTTTTACTAAAAGAAAGCTGGGAAAATTTTATTAACAACGATGCTGTTCTGCAAAAAGCAATAGCAGCCATTTCAACAGCTACTACAGTTGATAAATCAGCCTTAGCAAATGTATTACCCACCATTGGCAACAACCAGGAACTATGGGCTTGCGGCGTAACCTATTACCGCAGTATGGTAGGCCGGCAGGAAGAAAGCAAAGCAGCAGGCGGTGCCGATTTTTATGGCAAAGTATATGAAGCAGAAAGACCAGAATGTTTCTTTAAAAGCACACCACACAGAGTTGTTGGTAATAATGGATTAGTACGTATAAGAAAAGACAGCACATGGGATGTGCCAGAGCCTGAACTGACTTTAGTGGTAACATCATCAGGCAAAATCATTGGCTACACTATTGGTAATGATATGAGCAGCCGCAGTATTGAAGGCGAAAATCCATTGTATCTGCCGCAGGCAAAAACCTATGATGGCTGTGCCGCAGTAGGGCCTTGTGTGTATTTAACAGAGGAGCCTTTATCACCAGAAACAAATATTCATCTTGATATAAAAAGAAGTGATGCTGTAGTATTTGAAGGCAATATTGCATTAAGCCAGATGAAACGTACACCGCAGGAGTTAGTTGGTTTTATTTACAGGGAGAGCAGTTTTCCGAATGGTTGTTTAATTATGACAGGTACAGGCATTGTGCCTGGGAGTGATTTTACATTACAAAGCGGCGATGAAATAAATATTTCGATAGACAATATTGGTACACTAACAAATACTGTAGAATAATGTAACCAACCACATCAGGTTTGTTAAAAAACATAAACAGTCTTGTTTTCTTATGTGCCTTTTATGTCTTATGTGGTTTAAAAATAAAACGCTTGACTATACTCATCATTATATTAGCCATTGGCTTACAAATTTTTTTATCCATAAAAAAAGTAAGCCCTTTTTTATCGCTGTTAATAGTGGCCATATTGGCTGGTCTGTTTCTGGGTATGACACCCGAAGCCCTGCTAAAATCAATTGAAGCTGGAGTTGGCAGTACGCTTGGCGGTTTAGCTTTAATCATTTGTTTGGGTGCTGTACTCGGTAAAATTTTAGAAGAAAGCGGTGCCGCAGAAAAAATTGCGGTAACACTTATTAAAAGCTTTGGCGAAAAAAATATTCAGTGGGCTGTGTTGCTTACTGGTTTTTTAATTGGTATACCGCTGTATTATAATGCAGGATTTATAATATTGGTGCCGCTGGTTTTTATGCTGGCAAAAAAAACAGGCTTACCATTATTATACATTGCCATACCCATGGCTGCAGCATTAAGTACTACACATTGTTTTTTACCGCCACACCCCGGGCCGGTG
>JAGVCC010000331.1 GCA_020059395.1 Chitinophagales bacterium
GCATTCTTTTTTATCTTGTCACGTACAGTAGGGGCCACTGCAAGGTTGTATTTAGTAATAAGCATACTGCAGCATTTTATTTTAGATGATATGAAAGTGCCGTTTATTGTAACCGCATTGGTAATCCTGCTGCTTATTTTATTATATACTTTTGAAGGCGGTGTTAAAACAATTGTTTATACTGATACGTTGCAAACATCGGGTATGTTAATAGGGCTTGTTGTTTGTATTGTTGTAATTATTAAAGCGCTTAACATAGATTTTTCCGGTGCCTTGTCCATGATGAATGATAACGGCTATACTACTGTTTTCAATACCGATGCAAAAAGCTCCAGTTATTTTTTAAAACACATTATTGGGGGTATGTTTATAACAATAGCCATGACGGGACTTGACCAGGAAATGATGCAGAAAAACATCAGTGTAAAAACATTGGGCAGTTCCCAAAAAAATGTAATGACGTTGAGTGTGGTGCTGTTGGTAGTTAATTTTCTTTTCTTGTTTCTTGGTGGCGTACTTTATTTGTATGCCAGCACTAATAATATAAAAGTGGCACCAGATGAATTATTTCCCCGTATTGCTTTAAGCGGTGCATTAGGTACAACTGTAGGTGTAATTTTCATCATCGCATTAATATCTGCTTTATTTCCCAGTGTTGATGGCGCTATTACTTCATTAACCTCTTGTTTCTGTATTGATATACTGGGTATTCAAAAAAAGCAAGGCTCTGAGCAGGAAAAAAAACGCACCCGTTTAAAAGTGCATCTGGCTTTTGCGGTTGTTTTTTTGTTAATGGTAATTATCTATAAATTAATTAACGATAAATCCATCATCGACTTTATTTTGAAATTTGCCGGAGTAACATATGGGCCATTGCTGGGTTTATTTGCTTTTGGTATTCTTACAAAACGAAAACTTGCCGAAAATTTAATTTGGCCTGTGTGTATTATAGCTCCATTGCTTACGCTTGGTGTGGATGTTTTAAGCAGCCCGGAATGGTACGAGAAAAAATTGCACACTGGTTTTGGGCTTGCAAATATTTCTCAAAAAATATTTAACGGTTACAAAATAGGGTACGAATTAATTTTGATTAACGGTATTATCACATTCTTAGGCTTGTTAATCATTTCTAAAAAAGAAACAACACCTATAGCCAGTTAAGCCTGTTTATTATAATAATACTGTACTTTTGTATTGTTAGTAAGTGCCATTCCATTTTACACAATTTGGAATGGCATTGTATTTATAAGCTTTAAACAGAAATAAATAATTATGAACGGAACAATAAACGTTTTAAAACAACGCAGTTGGAAAGAAAGCCAGGCACACAGCAGCTGGCAAATTTTTAAAATCATGGCCGAGTTTGTAGATGGCTTTGAGGCACTAAGCAGAATTGGGCCCTGTATTTCTATTTTTGGAAGTGCCCGTACAAAACCAGGCAACAAATATTATGAGCTTGCTGTTGAAATAGCCAAACGCCTTGCAGAAGAGGGATTCGGTATAATTTCTGGCGGCGGCCCCGGCATTATGGAAGCAGCAAACAAAGGTGCTTCTATTGCTGGCGGTAAATCGGTGGGGTTAAATATTGAGCTGCCTTTTGAGCAGCACTCAAACCCATTTATCGACCGTGATAAAAATTTAAACTTCGATTTTTTCTTTGTACGCAAAGTAATGTTTGTAAAATACTCACAGGGCTTTATAATGATGCCCGGAGGTTTTGGCACGATGGATGAATTTTTTGAAGTGGCAACACTTATACAAACCGGTAAATTCAAACAATCGCCAATGATATTAGTGGGTAAATCATATTGGGGTGGCTTAATTAAATGGATAAAAGAAACAATGGGAGAAGAAGAACACAATATTAATATGGAAGATTTAGACCTGATACATTTATTTGACACTGCAGATGAAGTACTGGAATTTATGCTTGACTATTATAAAACAAAACCATTGGCGCCAAACTTTTAATGGAACTGCTACATCATACTGCAGAAGCGTATGCCCAGCTATATTCATCGCCGCTGGATAGCGTATTGCAGCAGGTGGCAAACGACACCATGCGACAGCATCCTCATGCACATATGCTTAGCGGACATGTACAAGGCAAACTGCTGGAGATGATAAGCAGTATGATACGGCCAATGTATGTTTTGGAAATTGGCACTTTTACCGGCTTTAGTGCATTGTGCCTTTTAAAAGGTATGCAGCCAGATGGTATGCTGCATACAATAGAGTTACGTGAAGACGATGCAGCTACAGCGCAAAAATATTTTGATGCTGCAGGTGTTAAGAATATAATAACGCTCCATACAGGCAATGCAAAAAACATTATTCCTTTATTAAATTACAGCTGGGATTTAGTGTTTATTGATGCTGATAAAACAGGGTATATTGATTATTACGAATTAATTTTGCCCAGTGTTAAAACAGGCGGTTTTATTTTGGCTGATAATGTTTTTTTTCATGGAGAGGTACTGCAGCCGGAAATAAAAGGGAAAAATGCAAAAGCGATACACGCATTTAACCAGCATGTTTTAAATGATGAACGTACAGAGCAAGTAATGCTTACTTTACGTGACGGGCTTTTGCTGATAAAAAAAATTAAAGAATGAAAATATTAATAACCATACTTTTTGCTGTTTTAATAAATGCAGTAGTTGTTGCACAGGATGCAATTTCACCAACGCAGTATATTGAAATGTATAAAGATATTGCAATAAAAGAAATGAAGCGTATGGGGGTGCCGGCAGCTATTACGCTTGCACAGGGTTTGCTTGAAACAGAGAGTGGCAACAGCGAGCTGGTAAAAAAATCGAACAATCATTTTGGTATTAAATGCAAAAGCAGCTGGACGGCGGAAAGTGTTACACATGACGATGATGCCAAAGGCGAATGTTTCCGCAGCTATAAAACGGCTGAAGACAGCTACCGTGACCACAGCAATTTTTTACGTGCCAACCAGCGGTATGGCTTTTTGTTTAGTATTGATGTTGCAGATTACAGGGCATGGGCACAGGGTTTAAAAAAGGCAGGTTACGCTACTAATCCAAGATATCCTCAAATATTAATAAAGCATATTGAACAGTACAACCTGCAGCAATACACTTTGCTGGGTGCAGACGATGCCGCAAAATTTAATCCATCGCAGTATGAGGACGATAAGGAAACAAATGCAACTTCAGGCGCCACAGCAGAAAATGATTCGGAAACTATGCTGTATGCGCCCGATAAAATTATTACTGTAAACGGCAGCAAATGTGTGTATGCAGGAAAGGGAACATCTTTACTGGTGCTGGCAACAAAAAATGATATTCCGTTGGCAAAGTTATTAGGCTTTAACGAATTGGCAGAAGATGGGATGCTTACAAAAAACCAGTATATCTACCTTGAAAAAAAAGCAAAAACCGGCGATAAAGATATTTATGTTTCTAAACCCGGGCAAAGCTTTTATGATATTGCGCAGGCAAATGGTGTTCAATTGCAGCCAATGCTTGATTACAACAAATTTTGGGGCAATGAAGATATAGAACCTGGCAGCACTATTTTTTTAAAGCCCGGATTGTTGCAAAATACGCTAAAACGAAAAGCAGCTGTCGCAACAGCAACAACAGTAAAAAAACAAACTCATATTGTGCAGCCAAAGGAAGGGCTGTATGCTATTTCAAAAAAATACAACATAACAGTGCAGCAGTTAAAAGAATGGAATAAGCTGGAGGCTGATGCACTAAGTATAGGACAGGAACTGATTGTGTCACAATAATTAAATTTTATGGCTGTTATAGAAGTATTTAATAAAAAATTTGCGCCTTATCTTACTGCCGCAACAATTGATGAGCAAATAAAAAGGTTGGGTAATGAGCTAAACACAGATTATGCTGGCAAAAAGCCATTGTTTATAGCCATACTTAATGGCTCATTTATGTTTGCAAGCGACCTGTTTAAAGAACTTACCATAGATGCTGAAATATGTTTTATAAAACTGGCTTCGTATAAAGGAACAAAATCAACTGGTAATGTAATTACTTCTATCGGTTTAGACGAACCATTAACTGGCAGGCATGTAATAATTGTGGAAGATATAGTGGACACTGGTAAAACACTTAACGAGTTTTTACCGCAGTTGTTAAACCAACAACCTGCATCTTTAAAAATTGCAGCCCTGCTGCATAAGCCCGAGGCACTGGCATATCCCGTTAAAATTGATTACCTTGGCTTTAACGTACCAAATAAATTTTTACTGGGTTATGGGCTTGATTTTGACGGGCTTGGAAGAAATTTAAGAGAAATTTATCAGCTAATAGAGGAGTAACAGGCAACAGAAGTGGGTACAAACATTGTCTATAAAGCGCATAAACTTTAACCTATAATTAGTGTGCCTTTGCGGTTGTGCTATACCATATGCTTGTTACTTTCAACAGTGCTTACAAAAGCACAGTACTTTATTCGTGGCGATGTACGTGACGAAAAAAGCCATCCGTTGCAAAATGTACGCATCATACAGCACTCGTCCCGTACACAATATTATTCAGGAGCTTCCGGCGATTTTGGTATTAATGCCAAAACAAATACCGACTCACTTACTTTTAACCTTGACGGTTATGAGCCACAAACCGTAAAGGTTAATGCCGAAACGTGGCAGGCTGTAAAACTAAAAGTGCTGCCTGCGGTAGCTAACCGTAACCGGCCTCGCCTTATATCGGTTACTAAAGACCTTAAACAGAACGGCCGTTTTAAATGGTTTGTAAGCAACGAAACTTATTTTCAGCTGGTGGAAAATGAGGCTGTGAATGCGTCTAAATTTCCCAATACTGGTTTTGCGTTAAACATAAATAAAGCTTCGTACAGTAACATACGCCGCTTTATAAACATGAACAGTGCGGTGCCGCCAGATGCGGTGCGTACAGAAGAGTTGCTTAATTATTTTAACCTGCATTACAGGGAGCCCGAGAATGAAAATGTTTTTAAGATAGCATCTGAACTTACCAGCTGCCCTTGGGATGAAAACAAGCAATTACTTTTTGTAAATGTAAATGCACGGAAAATAAATTTAGATATGGTGCCCCCCGGCAATTTTGTTTTTTTAATTGATGTTTCGGGCAGCATGGATATGCCGAACAGACTGCCGCTTTTAAAAGCCGCTTTTCAGTTATTTGTAAAAAACCTGCGGCCGGTTGATACTGTGTCCATTGTTACATACGGTGGTATGGTGGGTGTGCATTTAAAACCAACCAGTGGTGCCGAAAAAGAAAAAATTACACAAAGTATTGAAGAACTGGATGCAAGTGGCGATACCCCCGGAGAAAGCGCTATTATTGCTGCTTACCAGGTTGCACGCAGTACATATATTAAAGGCGGCAACAACCGTGTTATACTTGCTACCGATGGTGATTTTAATGTAGGGGCCATTTCTGAAAAAGCGCTGGATGATTTAATTTCCAAAGAAAAACAAGGCGGTGTTTTTTTAACATGCCTGGGTGTGGGTATGGGTAATTTTAAAGACAGTAAGTTAGAAACATTAGCAAAGCGTGGCAATGGCAACTATGCTTATTTAGATGATATTAAAGAAGCAGAAAAAGTTTTAGTAAAAGAATTAACGCAAACTTTTTACGGCGTTGCCGACAATGTGTTTTTAAACATGCAGTTTAATGGCAAGTGGGTTAAGGAATACAGGTTAATTGGTTTTGATAATAAACGGGATGCGGTAGCCGACAGTACAATAGAAATTGAAGGGGGCGAAATTGGCAGCGGCAGTAGTGTGCTGGCAGTTTTTGAAATAGTAACTACCGACGAGGGTATTGAAAAGGGAATAATCACAGATGATAAAGATGGTATTGCAAGGCTTAACCTGCGCTATAACTCATGCGGAGATACCGCAAGTCATTATTTGCAATACACCTGCCCGTTAAATTTTACTGATTTTAAAAGCCTTAATAAAGACCTGCAATTTGCCACCGCTGTAACCATGTTTGGTTTAAAAGTTAAACAAAGCAAGTACATTAAAGATGCCGACTGGACAGACATTGCCTTAATTGCAGAAGCCGCTTACAACCCCAACGATTATTTACAAGCACAATTTTTAGTGCTGGTTGAAAAAGCCCGTAAAATTTACAAAGGTAAAAAAGGGAAAAAAAATAAAGATGATTAGCTATTTTTAAGAAGTTTGCGGATGAATGTGCGTGCAGAAAGAACAAAGGGCCATTTCGGTAAGTGAACTAAAAAAAGCAGCCATTTTGCTGGCTGCTTTTATAGAGCTTTACATGTTAAACTGTTATAACAAATCCTTTTGGATTAAATAATTAGAAATTAAAGTTTCCAAAGAATTATAATTTCCATCTCCTATTTTATAAGTCTGCTTATCAGCATACGAATATAGTTGCGCTTTAATTAATGGATTACCTGCTTTAGGTGCTGCACCGGTGTACGAAATTGGTATAAATGTAACATTGGTTCCGCCAATTGTAAATTTTTCAACTGCCCTGTAAATATGATAATATGCTTCAGGGAAGGAGCCGTCTTTAACTGCTTTTTGCAAGGCTCCAATTATAATACCACCTTGCTTAATATAATACATAGTATAGTCATTTGGTGGAGTTATAGTATAAAGTCTTGATACTATTGTTTTTTGAGCAGGAACAAACTGCAAAGGAAGAGATTTATCTCTGTAAACTAACTTGCCTGCTTTAACTGAATCCTCAACCTGTTTTATATAATTTTTAAGTTGTTGAAAATTGTATCCAAATTGCTCTTTAAAAGTTTTTATTGCTGAGGCACTTAATTTGCCATCTTCTATCAATAGCGGTAAGTCATCTGCAAAAAATAAACTCAATACTTTAGCCTCTTTTACAAAACCCCAGCCTGCAGGGTTTTTAACGTAAAAAGATGATTTTTCTACATCATAAATATCTGCTCTGAATAAATAGTCTTCTTCTATTAACGGATTATCAAGAAAGTTTGTGATCTGATGAACCACCAGCAGTGTATCTTTTGTTACTGGAGAAAGTACCCATATTCTTCTGGAACTGCTAAATGCGCCCCCTTTGCCATCAAACTCAGCAATCTCTTTCCCATCAACCGAAATTGCACCTTTTTTACATTCCACTTTTTTCTGTGCATTAATGTTTACAAACATTAAGATAAAAAAGCCCAAAAAAATTGTTTTTAACATAGTAATAATGGTTTTAGTATTCTAATATAATTTAAATGAAACGGATTGTTTAAATAAAAATTGTATTTGAAAATTTTTTTAAGAAAAATTACTCTTAAGGACAGTGCGTATAAAGAAGGGGTGCAGCAAATGCAAACTTTCTTCTTTTTCCATTACTGATGCTATATTATTCAAGTTTTTAGATAACAAAAAAAGCAAGCTTGTTGCATTAAAAGCTATTAAATGAAAATATTGGATTTGTCATAATACAATTAACTATCAGTGTAAGTGTTGGCATTTTATACTGATATACCAAAGTAGTATTTCCTGCGTTGTATATCTCTTCACAGGAAATATGATTAAACCAGCAACTTTCATATTAGCAGCTTTCTTTTTTTTATCTTGTTTAACTGCAAAATCTCAACAAAGGCCTCTTAAATATAAAAAGCAAATAGTTGGTTTATGGAAGTTTAAACTGTTGTATGAAAATAAAAGCAAAGAAATTGTGAACGATGATTCTTGCGTAGCTGTAATGACTTACCTGTTTAGGGAAAATGGCAGTTTGCGCTTTGAAAATACTGATAGAACTGTTTGCGAATATGGAAACTCAGAGCTTTTTTGGACTATTATAAAGTTACATGATGATAAAGGCAAAGAAAGATTTGCAGTGCGGATTACAGAGGAGCGCATGCCTGAACGTGCCAGCTACGACGGCAGTACATTTAACGACGAAATTTTTATGATAATGTCGCTGTCTGAGAAAAAGTTAATCTGGATTCCGAAACCACAGTATAAACAGCCTTCCGTAAACGATATTAAGTTTAAATATTTCAGGATTCACTAAATCTGGCAAAGTAATAATAACTCTTTAAATAATAAAAAATGAAAAGCTTACTGGTGTTGGTATTAATAAGTATTTCAAATGCAGTTTCAGCTCAAAAAGAAGTTGCTTTAGATTTCAATATTAAGAAGAAAGCAATCAGGTTTCCAGCAGCAATAAAAGTGCTTGAAAAAACAGATTATTACAGATTTTTATTGCCTGCCTCTTTAACTTTTCATAAGGCACCCGGTGAAGCTTTGAAGATTTTTGAACCATACGAATTATCAGTACCGAACTTAAAGGCAAAAATGCGTGAAGAACAGGCTGTTTATTTTTTTGAAATTATTGCACCAGGGGTTAAAAATTTTGTTCCAAATGCAAACCGTTTTGTTAACTACGATTATAATAATCAGAGAGGTTACTGTAAAGATGTTAATTACAATTTCCCCTGTAGTTTAATAGTAAAAATGTTTGACGGAAAAGAAATGAAGGTGCTACGCAAAATTGAAATTACGGGCAACGATGAAATACTTACAACAACTTATGATATGGGCTTTGCTAGCGGTAGCGGCTTGTTTCCAACTGAGCAGGCGTTAAATTCATCTTTTAGTTTTAATCAGGCAACAGCATATAAAACAATTGAGCGGGGCGCTTACAGAGCTGCTTATTATAAATTTACAGACATGCTTGGCCATTTATTTTCTGAAATGAATATTGGCAAAACAATCATTAGCATAGCAATTATAAAAACCAAAAAAAGGGAGTTTGAGTTTACTGATATTGATACTGTTGGCGCAAGGTTTGACAGGGCTATTGATTTATTTTATAGCGGGGATACAACACTTGCTAAGAGCCAGATAGCAGTAATTGCAAAAGATTATGAAAAACTGCTGACAAGTACCGAACTAAGAATTGATGCCAATGTAAAAGATTTGGCAAAATATAACTTAAGCTACTGTAATGTTTTTTTAGGGGATTTAGCTAAAGCTGATGAATTGCGGATAAGTTTAAATAAAAAAATATTTCCATCAGGCTATGGGCCAAGTAATGCGTTAAAAGAATTCATCGAAATATATAAATTCAGGAAAAAAGCGGAAAGTCTACGACAGTAGCATTTGTTTAAACCTGGTTTGCCAAGAACAACCAAGTATTTGGTATCTAATCAACCAACAAAATATAAAAAAATAATTATTTATGTGTTCAAAAGGGTTAAATAATTTCGGCTAATTTAGCTGAACATCTCCCTCACCTTATCAAAAAATGATTTATCGTTTTTATCCGGCTTAGGTTCAAAGTTGTGGCTTTGCTGCATTTTTTCAAGCATTTGTTTTTCTTCGCTGCTTACATGTTGTGGTGTCCACACATTTATTTGTATTAACTGATCACCTTTTTCATAACTGTTTACACTGGGAAAACCCTTGCCCTTTAACCTGAAAATTTTACCACTTTGTGTGCCAGCAGGTATTTTAATTTTAGCCCTGCCATCAATAGTAGGCACTTCCACCTGTGTGCCAAATACTGCGTCGGGTATTGATATGTGCAGGTCGTAAGCAACATTTAAACCATCACGGTGCAGTTGCTGATGTGTTTCTTCTTCAATAAGTACAATCAGGTCTCCGTTGCTGCCGCCACGTTCTCCCGCATTGCCTTTACCGCTCACATTTAACTGCATACCTTCCTGTACACCTGCGGGTATGTCAATGGTTACGGTTTCTTCGCCATACACACGGCCTTCGCCTTTACAACTGGTACATTTATGGGTAACAGTTGTACCATCTCCATTGCAGGCAGGGCAGGTTGTTACGGTTTGCATCTGGCCTAAAAAAGTATTTTGTACTCTGCGTACCTGACCATTACCGCCGCAGGTACTACAAGTGGTAACACTGTTTTTATCTTTAGCGCCGTTGCCGCCACAAGTGCTGCAGCTAACGTATTTTTTTACTTTAATGGTTTTGGTGGTGCCGTTGGCAATTTCTTCATAGTTCAGTTTAATTTTTACACGAAGGTTGCTGCCTCTAACACCACGGCTTCTTCCACGGCTGCTGCTGCTTCTGCCCCCACCGCCAAAAAAGCTTCCAAAGGGGCTGTCGTCGCCAAAAATATCTCCAAACTGGCTGAAGATATCATCCATATTCATACTGCCGCCGCTGTAACCACCACCACCGCCACGGCCTTGCGCAAACGCCTGGTGGCCAAAACGGTCGTATTGCGCCCGTTTATCAGCATCGCTTAATATTTCGTATGCCTCTGCCGCCTCTTTAAATTTTTCTTCGGCAGCTTTATCACCCGGATTACGGTCGGGGTGGTACTGCATAGCCACTTTGCGGTATGCTTTTTTTATTTCATCCTGCGTAGCAGTTTTTGAAACGCCTAGTATGTCGTAAAAATCTTTTTTCATTCTCCTGTCCCCTAAAAGGGGAACCTGATTTGTTTGTTTATTATTAGCAACACAATTATAGTTGCAATTTTTAAAAGACACTTAAAAGTATGAACCCCAGTTCTCAACTTGGGGAAAGCAAGGCCTTATTTGCCCACCACTACTTTTGCAAACCTTATTATTTTATCAAACAGATAATACCCTTTCTCAGCCTCATCCACCACCTTACCCACCTTATCTTCTCCCGCTGGCAATTCTGCAATGGCTTCATGCTTTTCCACGTCAAAATCAGTGTTTACACTCTCCATAGCTTTAACACCTTTTTGCTGCAGTTTGGTGCGTAGTTTATTAAATACCAACAATACACCTTGCTTAACTTGTTTTACATCATCTGTAGTCTGTATTTGTTTTTCGGCACGGTCGCAGTCGTCCAGCACTTCCAGTAAAGCGTTTACAATATCTCTGTTAGCAATTTTAGCAAACTCATCTTTTTCCTGGCGGGTACGGCGTTTGTAGTTTTCAAACTCTGCAAAAAGGCGCAGGTACTTGTCTTTTTGCTCTTCCAGTTCTGCCAGTAATTTTTCCCCGGCTTCCGCATCGCCGCCTTCGCTTATATGGGTATTTCCAGGTACGTCTGCATCGGCATTAATATCCATAGCTGCGTTTGACTCGGGCATGATTGTTTCTTTTTCTTCCATTTTTTTAAATTGGTTGCAAAGGTACAATTGTCAAACAGTTTGCCAAGCCGTTTTAGCAGTCAAAATGGCAATAAAAATAATTAAAGGCAGATGTTGTCGGTAGAATTGACTATTTGAGGACTAAAAAACGGGCAGTTTCAACTATACGACCGGCTTTATCTCTTAGTTGATAGTAATAAAAGCCTCTTGTAAAATTGTCGAGTTGTAAAGAAATTTTAGGCGTAGGACTTTTTAGCTCATATACTTTTTTGCCGCTGAAGTTGTAAATTTCAAATGTATACGACTTGTCATAACCACTAATAAAGTCGAAGTAAATGACTGTGGTGGCGGGGGTTGGATAATGCTTAATCAGTTTTACAACACCATCAACAGTTGGCGCAGTTTTATCTTGTGCCGCTGATGTAAAGTTTAATCCAATAAAAAATACAAGTATGTAAAAAGTTTTCTTCAATAGAGTAAAGTTAATATAAACGTCTCAATTATAATCAGAGTGTGCAAAAAAGACATTTTGCACACTCTGATTATATGTAAAACGGACAAAATCTATTTTAATTGTTCTAAAATGGTATTTATTGTTTCAAAATCAGGCACATCTCCTGCATTATCAAGTACTTGGGCAAACTGAATGGTGCCATTTTTGTCGATAATAAATGCGGAACGTTTTGAAACGCCTTTCATTTCCAGTATCCAATCGGTATAAATAGTGCCATAAAGTGATGAGACCTCTTTATTAAAGTCGCTTAATAGTGTAAAATTGTACGCCTGATCTTCTTTAAATTTAGCAAGCGTAAAAACAGAATCTACAGATATGCCTAATACTGCTGCTGTGGTATTGTTATAGCGGGCAATATCATCACGTACTGCACATAATTCTTTTGTGCACACACTGGTAAAAGCTTGCGGAAAAAACAGCAGCAATACATTTTTTCCTTTGTAGCTGCTAAGCGAAATTTTACTTTTTTCCGAATCAAATAAACTAAAATCAGGGGCACTTTCTCCTTTAATTGGCATAATAATATTTTTTATTTGTGACATTATATAGGTATAACCATATTGGTTTTGTTTTTGTTCAACTTTTCGGGCAAAGCTGCAATAATTTCTTTTTTCATAGCATCAATAAGCCTTTTTTTTAAATGGTCTCGGTGTATTACAATACTAACTTCTCTAACCGGCTCAGGCTTTTTAAATTTTCGCAATAATTTTTTTTGCTTGGCGGGCATATTAAGCGTTGCCAGTTCTGGTAAAATAGTAATACCATCATAAATTTCCACCATCCGGCGCAGTGTTTCAAGGCTGCCGGTTTCATATTCAAAATGGCTGCCTTCGGTGCTTGCCTTACGCAGCTGGCAAAGGTTGGCTATTTGGTTTCTAAAGCAGTGCCCTTCTTCCAACAGCCATAATTTATTAGGGTCAATATCCTGAGGCAACACATACACTTTTTTGTATGCGGCATTTTTGGGTGATATGTATGCCAGCATTTCCTCGTAAAAAAGCACATCTTCTTTTATACCGCTTTCATTAAGCGGCGTAACTAAAATTCCTGCATCAATTTTTCCCTCACGTAATCTGCTTACAATTATGTCAGTGGTAAGCTCGTTAATAACCAGTTTTATTTCAGGGTATTTTTTTGTAAAATAAGGAATGAAAAGCGGTAGTAAATAGGGAGCTAGTGTAGGGATAATGCCAATTTTAAGTTCTCCAGCAAGTGACCCTTTTCGCAATTGTAAAAAATCAAGTAAATCATCCCGTTCGGCCAATATTTTGCGTGCCTGCATAATGATTTCTTTTCCGGTGGCTGTTGTTACTACGGGCATTTTACTACGGTCAAATAATTTTACACCCAGATCTTGTTCCAGTTTATGTATTTGCATACTGAGGGTAGGTTGTGTTACAAAGCACGTGGCTGCAGCTTTGGCAAAATGATGCCAGGTATCAACAGCTACGGCGTATTCCAGTTGGGTAAAAGTCATTCTGATATCTTTTTTTTATAGGAATATGAAGTTAATCAATCTATATTATCATTGAATTAACCATTTATTAAAACAGCTGGCATTAGTTTTGTCTTCTAAAAACTAACAAACAATAAAAATGAAGAAACTGTTACCTGTATTGTCAATGGTGTTTATAACAGCTTGTGGCCAAGCCCAAATTTTAAATAATGTTTTAAATAAGGTTGTAAAAAAAGATTCGGCAGGAAAAGCCATTATTAAAAAAGATATACTTGCAGGCAAAAACCTGAGTAATGATGATATTGTAAGCGGATTAAAAGAAGCATTGCGTGTGGGTACAGACAGCAGCAGTAAAAAACTTGCTAAACTGGATGGCTATTTTGCAGATGCTGCAATAAAAATTTTAATGCCGGCTGAGGCACAGAAAGCTGAGAAAACACTACGCAGTTTGGGTATGGGCAGCATGGTAGATAAAGCGATTGTTTCCATGAACCGGGCTGCAGAAGATGCCGCAAAAGGAGTGGGTAATATTTTCTGGAACAGTATACAACAAATGAGCATTACCGACGGCTTACAGATTTTAAAAGGGAGCGATACCGCAGCCACATCTTATTTGAAGAAAACAACCACAACTGAACTAACTTCTAAGTTTAAACCGGTAATTGATAGTTCGCTTAAAAAATTTGACGCCACAAAATACTGGGCAGATGTATTTAACGCCTACAATAAAGTTAGCCTTAAAAAAGTAAATCCTGATTTAACCGGCTATGTTACAGAAAAAGCGCTCAGCGGTTTATTTTACAATATTGCTTTGCAGGAGCAAAAAATTAGAAACGACCCTGCAGCACAGGTAACTGAGATTCTGAAAAAAGTGTTTGGGAAATAATTTTTGCTTATTAAAAAAACTGCCCGCCTTTAAAAAGCGGGCAGTTTTTTTATTTACTGATTTTATTAAAGCAGCGCCCTTACCATAATATTTTTAAAATACACCGTGCTGTTGGGGTCGTGGCCTTGTAAAGCAAAAGTACCGCTGCTTAAAATACGGCCTGACATGCCGCCTTCTCTCTTTACATTTTCCGGTTCAATATACTCAACCACTGTTTTGTCGTTTATTTTTATCGTAATGCTTTTGCCTTTTACAATAATATGTTCGGTGTACCACTCATTGTCCTTAACGTACACTTCTTTTACATCTTGTACGGCGTATAAACTTCCAGTGCGGCGCCAATCACTTTGGCTGTTATTTACCTGCACTTCGTAACCCTTTGCAGGCCATGAGCTTTGTTGAAACTGTGTATGAATATAGATGCCGGAGTTAGAGCCGGGCAGTGTCATAACATCGGCTTTAAATTCAAAATTTTTAAAGTTATGTTCCATTACTGCTCCATCATAAAACAAATGCGCCACATTACCATTAGCAACAATGGCACCGTTTTCTACCCAAAACGTTTTGGCATTATCACCAACCTTCCAGCCATCTAAATTTTTACCGTTGAATAAAGACAACCAGCCATTGCTATTTGTATGTTTTGTGCTGCTGCATCCTAAGCTGCAAAGGGCTATTGCTATTAAAATATTCTTCATCATGCACTTTTTTTTATTCTATCCATTTAATACAAACTGGATTTGGTACGTCAATTTTTTTGCCAGTGTCGGTGAGTAATCCTTTTTTTTTATCTACTTTAAAAATTACAATATTGCTGCTTTCTTGATTGGCCACTAATAAAAAATCACCCCCGGGACTAAAATTAAAATTACGTGGCTTCAGGCCCGCAGTTGGTTGCTGACCAGCAGGGGTTAATAAACCGGTGTTTTTATTAATTGAAAAAATAGCAATGGTATTTGCGTTGCCTCTGTTGCTGCTGTATAAAAAATTGCCGTCGGGGCTTATGTGTATATCTGCTCCGCTTATATTACTTGTTCTTATGTAAGGAGGCTGGGCACTTATGGTTTGTATCTCCTGCAAATTTGCAGTGCCAAATTTTTTATATGCCACAATTTCTCCTGTCATTTCAAGAACGAGATATACATATTTGTCATTGGGGTGAATATCAAGATGCCTTGGACCACCGCCTGGAGTAACAGTATTTGTTTTTGAAGGCAATAAGCTACCCTTAGCGGCATTAAAGTTATAGGTCATTAATTTGTCTGTTCCCAAATCAGACACAAGCAAATTTTTATTGTCGGCGGTTAAAAATGTAGTGTGTACATGCGGACTTAGCTGCCTTTCTTTGTTAGGTCCGCTTCCGGTAAGTTGTATGGTTTGTTGCAACTCTGCCAGGCTGCCATCTTTTTTTGTTTTAAGCAATCCTATTGTACCGCTTGTGTAGTTGCCTGCAAAAACCCATTTACCGGTTTTGTCAACTGCTACATAGCAGGGATGTTTGCCGCCGCTGGGTTTTTTATTTACTTCGGTAAGTTTTCCATTTTTAAAACTAAATGCTGAAATGTTGCCGCCAATGGTATGCATGGTACTGTCTGCATTTTCGTTTACAGCGTACACCATTTTTTTATTGGGGGCTACTGCCAGGTAAGAAGGATTACTTGTTTTGGCAAGGCTTAAAAAACTGTTATCCCCAGTTTTTGTATTGAATTTATAAACATAAATTCCTTCGCTTTTACCGGATGTATAAGTTCCAATAAGTAAATATTTATTTTGGCAGAAAATAAACAATGGCAGTGCAGCAATAATTATTGTGATGATTTTTTTCATTAGTGTTATTTAAAAAAATAAAGGTATGCCTTTAAGTGCCTGTACAAGTACTGCGGTTACTCCTAAAAAATAAACTGCCGCACATCCAAACAAGTGATTACTGTTTTTAGCCAGATAACGGCCTGCAAGGGGTAGCAATTGCAGTGCATGAATACCCAAAAAATGTGCTATACGCAAATCGCCATGTTGATTGCTCCAGTTTACAAACGGCATACCTGCAGCACCATCTCTACCACCAATTGTGTGGCTAAGGCGGCTAACCATTACACCACCTTCAAAAGAAAAAATTATAAAGAATACTATGCCCAGCCGTATACCCCAAACATAAGCAGGTGAAATAGAAAAGTGCTTTTGCTGAAAAAACATGATGGCTACAATAATGCAAAGTGCCATAAACAGGATTATGATTACACCCATAAATGAAAACACCAAAATATTAAAGCTGCCAGAGCGTATATTGAAATGCGATGTGGTGTCACGTATTGTCTGCATTATTATTAGACCATTTTCTGCAAACATCAGCAGGGCCATTAGCCAGGAAAGGATATGGACTTTTTTCTGATTATGGAGGTAGTGCATAAGCCA
>JAGVCC010000294.1 GCA_020059395.1 Chitinophagales bacterium
AACTTAGATTTATCGTCCATAATATTTTTGTTAGGTTATAATGATTGTTGGTTTTTTTGCCACTGATTTCACGGATTAACACGGATTTTTTTTGCCCGCAGATTTCGCTGATGACGCAGAGAAAATATATGCGGCTTAGATAATAATCGGCTTTATTGCATAGAGTATTATTTATTCCAAACTTTTTGCGGCCTCAGCGATTTCTGCGGGACATTTTCCTTTGCTCACACAAACAAATCCCCCTGTACCGTACTCACCGGCAAATTTTCAAATTCAAAGCGCTGTACAATTTGATATTTTAATTCTCCAAGCGGTCTTTTTAGTAACAGCATATCGCTTGCAATAAAACGGCCGGTAAAATGTTTGTGGCTGTACTCCAGCCAGCCTTTTTCATATTGCCAGGGTTGCAGCTTGCGGGCAATGGTAAGGTGCGGCTCTAAAATAAAATGCGGTTTGTTGTCCTCGTTCAGCTTCATCAACCGCTGTGCCTCGGTGCGTATATTTTTTACCAGGCTTTGTACAGGCAGCTTGCTGGTAATATTTATATAAATGGTATGGCTGGGAAAACTGCCAAAATCTCTAAGCTCAATTTTAATTGCCGGAAAAGCCATAGCAATTAATTTTAACCGGTTAATAATGCGTGGCTCCGTCATTTCATGCTGTAAAAAATTTACCAGTGTAATATGCGGCTTGCCCCATCTTGCATGGTCGCTCTCATACTTCTCTGCAAACTCCTGTTTAACCTTTACAATACGGTTCCACAATTCTTCATGTGGTTGCAGCACCAGCAGGTATTCATATACCTTATAGCCGGGCAGTGGGGCCTCACACTCGGTCCCTCTCCCGTAGAGAGGGAGGCCTGTCGGTTGATTCAGTTTCATAGTCTGTAATTAAGCATTTGAACAATTGTTTTTCAATGTTGCTTTTGTTAAAAACAAAAACTAATTTTATTAGTATAAATGTACTAAATTATTTAGTTTTACAAAAACATTTTTTATGGGACAGGAAGAATTTTACGGCGCTGCCTACCGCGGCAGCAAGCAATACACACAGCACCAGGTTAAAACAGCCAACGCCACCGGCTTTGGCGCCGCTGCCGATGATTATATGGAACGGGGCATTGACCTGAACGAACAATTAATTATGAACAAGCCGGCTACTTTTTTTATGAGGGTAAGCGGCAACAGCATGATTAACGCCGGAATTTACGATGGCGATATTGTAATAGTAGACAAAAGCGTAAAACCACAAAACGGCAAAATAGTAATTGCTGTTTTGGATGGCGAAATGCTGATACGCCGTTATGAACAAACACTGAACCGCCTGCGGCTGATACCGGAAACTCCCAAACTTTCTGCTATAGAAATTGGTGAGTTTAATGACTGTAAAATTTGGGGTGTGGTTACCTGTGTAATACGCATGATTGATAACAGCCTGATGGGTTTTAGGAATAATGGCAGCCATTTAAAAACGAGTTGATGCAACTGGCACAACCCCGTCAGCGGCTTTTAGCCCTGACGGCGGTTGATTGAGAACTGCCGTAAAATACCAGAGTTAACTGTTGACGGCTGGTTAAGAAAAGAAATTATAATTTTAATAAACTAGTTAACCGCCGTCGGGGTTAGGAAAGTTTTACATAAAAATAGCATTATGGATATACAACCGCTTATTGAAGGTGAATACTTTCATATTTACAACAGAGGCATAAATGGCGAAGACATTTTTAAAGAGCAACGGAATTATTACTATTTTTTACAACAGTATATTAATTACTGTTCGGATGTTTTTGAAACACTGGCTTATGCGCTATTAAAAAATCATTTTCATCTGCTGGTGTATGTAAGAGAAAATGTAACAGTGCCTAAACATAATAGTGACGGAACTGTGCGGTTAACCGCATCAAAACAACTTTCACATTTTTTCAATTCGTACGCTCAGTCAATTAATAAATCTTTTAACCGTACCGGCTCTTTGTTTGACTCTCCGTTTGAACGGAAGATTGTATCAGATGATAATTACATCACTTCATTAATTTATTACTGTCATTATAATGCACAACTACATGAGTTTGTAAATGATTTTAAAGACTGGGAGTTTTCATCTTACCATACTATTTTACATAATAACAACAGTTTTTTAACATCACAAAAAGTACTGGATTGGTTTGGAGGAGTTGATGCTTTTAAAAAAGCACATGAAGGAAGATATGAGAAAGATGGTATGGATAAATTTATTATTGAATAAAAGTCGTTCAACCCGGTCAGCGGCTTTTAGCCCTGACGGCGGTTGTGTGAGAGCCTCCCCTAAAAAAGCGAAACAGCTCCATCATCAGTTAAAGACCTTCAGAAAAATATCGGAGCAAGCTGACGGTGGTTGATTGAAGAAATCCTCTGATTAACCGCCAACGGGGCTAAAAGCCGCCGTCGGGGTTATGCAAGTACTTTTAAATTTTAAACACAGGTATGAAAGCCATTGTAGACTGTAACAATTTTTACTGCAGTTGCGAACGGTTGTTTAAACCGCAATTAGATAATAAGCCCGTTGTTGTGTTAAGCAATAACGATGGCTGTATTATATCCCGTAGTGATGAAGCTAAAAAACTGGGCGTGGCAATGGCCGGGCCGTATTTTTTGGCAAAGCCACTTATAAAAAAATATGATGTGGCCACTTTTTCATCTAACTATAATTTGTATGGCGACCTTAGCTGGCGGGTAATGGAAACCTTACGCATTATACTTGGCGAAGAAAAAGTAGAAGTATATTCTGTAGATGAATGTTTTTTAGACTTAACAGGTTTTGAAGCAAAAGATTTGCAGCAGCTGGCGCTTGATTTACGCAACACTGTAGAAGA
>JAGVCC010000051.1 GCA_020059395.1 Chitinophagales bacterium
GGGAAAGGGGTTGTATTTTTCATTGAATCAATAAACGTAGTTTAATGCAATTATATCATCGGCATTAAAAATTGGGTTACCATTCGTGCAAGCCATCATCCACGAATTGTATGAGCCGTTAACATTGGTTGGAGTACCTGGAATATGAACAGCTCCAATACTGCCAGCACTTTCGCCTGCGCCCGGGCCACAACTTGCTCTTCTTTTATAGTCTGTATGACGGAAGCCAATGCAATGGCCAATTTCATGCGCCATTACCTCATCAACTTTATCAACAGTATTTAAATAAGTGGTTGCACAACTGCTGTTGCTTAATGTAAAACCAGGAGATGGGTTGCCACTTGATGTTGGAAAGCCTGAAGCCTGCCCAAGAATACAACCGCCCCCTGAAGTACCTAAATTAGCCGCAGCAATATTTATGTTGCCGCCAGAAGTTACACGCTGAAAAACAATTTTTAAATTCAGGACATTATAGCGTGCAAGCGCATTGTCCAATGCTGTTGAATAGTATGCAGGAAAACCGGCACCAAGACTAACAGTAATTGTTCTTGTACCTGTACCGGGTGTACTTACAACATTATTAGTGCGGTAGTGTTCCTCATCAGCCACAATAAAATTGTGTGTAGGAGTAAAATTTCCGAGAGACGCTAACTGCGCTTTTGAAAACAGCATATCCCCTTCAATGAGATAATTACCGTCGGCAGTTTTTTCAGCCCAGTTGCTGTTAAACCCAGCCGATTTAACCAGATTTTTTTCGTCCGCAGAAAGCTCGTTGGCTGCTGTTACATCATTAGAAGCTTTTTTGCAAGATGAAAATGCTAAACCTAAAAATGCTGCAATTGCAGCAGTAAAAATAATTTTCTTCATGTTTGTAATATAGTGTTTGGTGAATATGAAATATGAACTCTTACAATTTACCTATAACATTAATACCAGATTAAAAAAATTTATCCAGTGGCATTATGAAAAAGGGGTACAGAATCTATACCCCTTTTTATAAATAAATTAATAAACATAGTTTAATGCTGTACCATCAGCAGAGCTGAATGTGGGGCTATTATTTGTACAAGCCATCATCCATGAATTGTACGATCCAGTTACAGTTGTTGGCGTTCCGGTAATGTGAACAGCGCCTACGCCTGCAGTACCTTCATTAACATTTTGGCCGCAGCTGCTGCGGTTCATATAATCTGTATGGCGAAAACCAATACAGTGGCCAATTTCATGTGCAATTACTTCATCTGCTTTGTTAGCAGTATTTAAATAACTGGTAGCACAACTGCTTGTGCTTAACACAAAACCGCTTGATGGGTTACCACTTGATGTGGGAAAACCTGAAGCCTGGCCTAAAATACAACCGCCGCCTGATGTGCCAAGGTTGCGGCCTGTAATAACAATATTGCCACCGCTGGTAACACGTTGAAAACGGATTTTTAAATTAAGATTGTTGTAGCGTGCAAGCGCCTGATCTAATCCTGTTGAATAATACGAAGGGAAACCAGAGCCCAGCCTTACAGTTATAGTACGCTGGCCAGATGCCGGTGTGCTTACCACATTAGTAGTGCGGTAATGTTCTGTGTTGGCAACAATTAATTCATGCGCTGGTTGTGCACCTGCCATTTCTTTTAATTGAGCAGTGGTCATTAAAATGTCTCCTTCAATTAAATAGTCGCCTTCGGCAGTTTTTTCGGCCCAATTGCCGTTAAAGCCTGCAGCAACAATCATCGTTTTTTCGTCTTGAGATAATACGTTTGCAGCCGCTTCATCATTAGATGCTTTTTTACAGCTGGCAACAGCACTACCCATTAATAAAACCAAAGCAGTGTTTCTGATAATACTTTTCATTTTTTGTTTAGTTTAGTTATGAAAAATGGTTTATACGGTAATATAGAAATCTTTTTGAAGGATGCAAATTGTATAAGGCGGGTATTTATTAACAATGCCTTAATAAAGTAAAGCCACTATCGTAAAATTACTTAGCTGAGTAAGAGAGTGTGGAGTATTTTAAAATAATGCTTCAACAATGTATTGATTGCCGTTAACTGTTACTGCCTGTGTGGTTTGTTTATGCAGCAATTGCATACCTAAAGGTGAGTGTGCTGATAATGCTGTTACCTTAATACCATCTACCAAAGCTTTACCCAATGCCACACTTAAAAACAAATAACCTTTGTTTGTTTTTATAAGGCTGCCGTTTACAACTGCTGCAGGTGTTAACAATGGGTTTATTTTTTCCAGTACCGCTTTTTGTTCCTGTATTTCTTTTAACTGTGCCCTTGTATTGGCCTGTTCAATTTGCAGCATGGCCAGTGCGGTTTCATGTTTGTCGCCTGCTGTACTTTTTGTTTCGTTGCTGCCGCTTTCCTTTAAATCGGTTAATATTTGCTGCAGGTGCTCAATTTTTTTATTGATAACCTGCATAAAGTGAGTATGTACTTTTTCTTTAAAAGTCATCATTGAGTTCATCTAATGATTTAAGGTAGTCGTACTGTAAATCTTCATGCAGTGAAGCTATGGCCGCAGTAATCTTTTTTTTCTGTGCAGCATATATTTTCTGAATTACTGTTTCATATTTTACTGTTTCATCCATCTTTGTTACCTGCTTACAAAAGTATAACAGCAATTCAATTTCCACCACAGCAGCTCCGCTATACCGGATATACTTACTGATAATGCGCAGGGTTTTTCGTAAAGATTTTTTTACAAAGTACACACTGTTGAAATTAATGGTTGCAATTTGCTCATCCACTTCCTGTTTTACCGAAGCAATATAACCGGGTATATCATGCGCTTCAAACAATAGAAAAGTAAGCAGCTCTTTATTTTCTTTTTTAAAACGGGCCAGCCGCAGGCAAAGTGTTATCAGTTTATCTTTTGGTAAATGGTTCAGCTCCTTTTTAATATCAGTAACGGGCAATGCTTTCATTGATTACAGTAATGTGTTTACAATTTGTTCCCACTCCTGCTGCAAACTTACAGCGGGTATATTTTTTTGTACAAGGCGGTACCAGTAGCCAGCATTTCCTAAATCTCCTTCCTTACGGTGCAGATAAGCATGTACCCAGCAGGCAGTTTCATCATGCAGGCTGTCAACTAAACTGTGTGCCTTTTGCCAGTTGCCTTTGGCATCGTACCACATGGCCTGCAGGTAAATATTTACTGCCGGCACTGCAGAATCATTTAATGATTGCGTAAATGCTTGAGTTGTCATACTTTTTTTTGCTAATAATTAATCTTTACATCTTTAATACTGGTGGGCAGCCAAACCTGCATTTCGTTTTTGCCCCGGTTGGCCCAGGCATAATAAGGAATGGCAGTAATCTTTTTTATTTCTGTGCGTAAAGAAAGGCCATCTGCCCCTGCTGTTATTACAGGAACATCAGCTGTTAATGCTTTAACAAATTCGTCCTGCACTTTATAGTCAATAGTTTCAAATTGTGTACCCGGCGGAATTATAATGTTCCATGCCTTGCCGTTATTGTCCGCACCTTCCACACAATATACTAATGGGCCAACTTGTATAGCCACACGGCTGTCATTCTGCTTAATTTCTTTTTTTGCTTTAATTACTTCCGGCCTCATGGTGTAAGCAAAACTTACCACATCTCCTTTCTTCCATTTACGGTTAAAAATTACATACCCATTATTATAAGTAACTGCAACGGGTTTGCCATTTACATAGTACATCATGGTGCTGTCCACCATATCTTCTGCATTGGTGTAAAGGCTTTGCTCATTAAAACTTACCCATGTTGGTGTACGTATCATTAGTTTAAAAACTGCTGGCTTTTCAGGGTCAACAGTAATTTTTACAGCAGCATCCCATGGGTAATTTGTTTCCATTTTAATTGCAGTAACTGTGTTACCAAATTTTACTTTTGTATCGCTGCCAACAAATAAGTTTATATACAATGCTTCATCACTTTTAGCATACACATAATCACCCAGTGATGCTACCAACCTTGCAATGTTTGCCGGGCAGCAGGCAGTGCCAAACCATTCTCGCCGCTGGTGCTGCCCACGGGATGCCAATGGATTACCATAAAAGAAACGGTCGCCGCTTAAGCTTAATCCATCCAGTGCGCCATTGTATAAACTGCGTTCCAGCACATCAATATAGGTGGCATCACCTGTCATGGCATTCATACGCTGGTTCCAAAAAACCATACCAACGCTTGCACAGGTTTCGCAATAAGCTTGCTCATTGGGCAAATCATAATCCACACTAAACCCTTCGTTACTTCCGGCAGAACCAATACCACCCGTAACATACATGTTGCGGTACACAACATCTTCCCAAACAGTTTTCATTGCTTTTACATAATCAGTATCGCCTGTTTGTGCAGCCACATCTGCAGCGCCGGTATACATGTACATGGCACGTACGGCATGGCCAGTAATTTGGGTTTGTTGTTTTACGGGCAATACATCCTGTGCGTATGCAGTATCTCTCCAGTCTGTCCAGGTGTAACCTTTAGCCAGTTTCTTTCCCCGTTCGCTCAATAACCAATCAGCCAGTTTTAAATATCTAACATCATTGGTTACTTTATAAAGTTTAACTAACGCCAGTTCTAATTCCTGATGGCCGGTTACCCAATGCCTTTTACCAGGACCAAAAAATGCATCAAAATGATTAGCCCACTTAATACACAAATCCAGCAGTTTTCTTTTTCCTGTTGCATTAAAATAAGCCACGCCTGCTTCAATCATATGGCCTGCGTTGTAATCTTCATGCATACTCATATCCGTGTAGCGGTCTTGCAAACCTTTAAGTGTATACCATGTGTTTAAATAACCATCGGGTTGTTGTGCTGCTGCAATTTTATCAATCCATTCATCACACTTAGCTTCCATTTGGGCACTGGGATGTGTTTTAAGTGAATACGCCATTGCCTCCAGTGCTTTAAACACATCGCTGTCATCATAAAAAATCCCTTCATGATCCTCTCCTTTTTTACGGGCCACTTTTTCAAAATTGCGTATACGTGGTGTGGCGGTTTCAGTTTGATATATACATGCCGCTAATGTAGCTGTAGCCACTTTATCTATTTTCGGTTTCCAGAATTTATCTGTAATGTTTACCTGCGAAAAAGGCACAGGTTCAATTTTATGAAAAGTTGATTGTGCAATGCTCTTACTGGCAACTGCAATTAAAGCTGCAAACAGTAAGGTTAATTTTATATAACGCATGAGAACATGTTTAATTTATTTTGATATTGCTTTTCTTACAGCCGGTGCAATCTTAGTTCCAAAAATTTCTATAGACTTCATTAGCGATGCATGCGATGGCCCGCCAACATCCATATGTGCAGAAAAACGTGTGAGGCCAAACATTTCATGTATTTGTAAAATCTTTTCAACAGATTCGTTTGCATCACCAATTATTAAATGGCCATTTTTCGTGCGGCCCAAATCATACTGCTGTTTTTGATACGGCGGCCAGCCGCGGCTGCTGCCCACACGGTTCATTTGTGCGCTGTATAATGGATAATAATCTGCAGCAGTTTGCTCACTGTCTGCTCCAAAAAAACTGTGCATGTGTACACCCACCTGAAATTTATTCATATCGTGACCGTAATGCTTGTACACTTCTTTATAATAATCAAACAGCGGTTTAAATTGTGCAGGGTTACCACCAATGATGGCAAATATTACAGGCAGCCCGTGCTTTGCGGCACGTACCACACTTTCTGGCGTACCGCCAACAGCCACCCAAATATTTAAATGATTATTTACAGCCCTTGGCAACACTTCCTGTTTGTTTAATGCCGGCCTGAATTTACCTTTCCATGTAATGGGATTTTCTTTATTTATTTTTACAAGAAGGTCTAACTTTTCTTCAAACAAATCATCATAGTCTTTTAAATCCTGCCCAAATAACGGAAAAGATTCTATAAAACTTCCCCGGCCTGCCGTCAATTCGGCACGTCCATTACTTATGTGGTCAACTGTAGCAAAGCTTTGATACAGGCGCACAGGATCGCTGCTGCTGAGTACAGATACTGCACTGCCCAGCTTAATATTTTTTGTAACCGAAGCAGCGGCTGCTAAAATTATTTCAGGAGTACTAACTGCATAATCAGGCCGGTGGTGTTCGCCAATACCATAAAAATCCAGGCCCACTTCATCCATCAGTTTTATTTCTTCAATCAGCTCTCTTAACCGTTCGCCTGCCGGCTGCACTTTGCCGCCGGCATCATAATGTACATCGCCAAACATACCCACTCCTAATTCCATAAAAAATATTTTTATACCGCTTTGAAATTTTATTTACTTGAAAATTCATGCACAAGCTGTATAATACATTTCATTTTAATTGAAAGTAACTAAACGGCCTGATTAATAAATCATTTTTGCTATTACAAATATAGCTGCTGTAATTTTATTAACTTTCCCTCTAAATTAATTTTACGATGCAACGTTTCATTAAACAGCTTTCGTTTGGTATAGTTACTTTTTGTGTAACTGTAACAGCCGCCGCACAAACCATACAGCTTACCGGAAAAAACAATGCAATAGATTATTCTAAATTGAATACTATTGACAGTTTGATTAACAGCTATGTTAAAAAAAACTGGCTAACCGGCGCTGTAACTATTGTTATTAAAGATAACATGGTGGTGCAGCATAAAGGATATGGTGTTGCAGACATGGAAAGCAAAAAGCCCATGCAAAAAGATCAGCTATTCCGCATTATGTCTCAAACAAAAGCAATAACCAGCGTGGGTATTATGATTTTGTATGAACAGGGAAAACTGATGCTTGATGAGCCTGTATCAAACTATATTGCTGAATTTAAAAACCAAATGGTGATTGATAAGTTTAATGAAGCTGATACAACTTTTACAACTGTACCTGCTAAAAGAGGAATTACCATACGGGATTTACTCACTCATACCTCAGGTATTGACTATGGTGATATTGGCACCAAAACCGGCAGGCTTATTTATGCTAAATACAAAATACCAACAGGCCTTGGCCATATTGATGCCAACCTGTTAGACAGAATGAAAGCATTAGGCAAACTCCCATTGATTCATCAGCCCGGAGAAAAATTCAGTTATGGATTGAACACGGATTTACTGGGTTGTTTAATTGAAGTAATAAGCGGCGAAACGCTGGATGCTTTTTTGCGTAAAAATATTTTTGAACCACTGGGCATGAAGGATACTTATTTTGTTGTGCCTGCAGAAAAAGCAAACCGCTTAGCCGGTGTTTATACTGAAGATGCTAACAATACTATCATTCCGTGGAGCCATACTTTCCGTGGCATTGACCCTGACTATCCCACAATGAAAACAAATTATTTTTCCGGCGGCGCAGGGCTTACTTCCACTGCGTTTGATTATGCAGTTTTTATGCAAATGATGCTGAATGGCGGCACTTACAACGGCAAACAGATTATTAGTAACCGAACTGTAGAAATGATGACGAGCAATCAAACTAAAGAAGGCCTTTTTGGTGATGATTATTTTGGACTTGGCTTCAGCATCGTTTCTGCAAAAGGAGCAGCCAAAGGCCCACGCAACGAAGGCAGTTTTGCATGGGGCGGTTATTATGGCACCACTTACTGGGCCGACCCTAAAGCAAAAATGGTTTGCCTTTTTTTAACACAGCACACACCCAACAGTCATGGTGATGTAGAGAAAAGGTTTGAACAAATTTTGTATTCAGCTATAAAATAACAACTGCTGCGGTATTTCAGTATCAGGAATAAAAGTAACCGTAAGACTTATCAGGCCTGTGTTTGAAACTTCTATTTTTTGCTACTGTTTGTCTGCGGTAAACGTTCCCGCTATTGCTGATGGCGTTAATCTGGTTACTGTACCTCCTTCAAGTTTTGTATTATCGGCATTTAAAGTTCCTTGCCCTTTCCAACTGTTGGTGGCATTCTCAGTAAAGAAAAAATAAACTATTGATGAATTGGGTGTTTTGTTCCAGGTACCGGCAAACGGTGAGAACGTACCAATTTTTACTGTACAGGTGCCATCTGCAACAAAAGATAATATAAATGGATCGTAGTTTATACCTCCAACTACCGCTTTGCCCTTATATGAAGTACCCGATAAATCTACTGGTGGCGTTACAGGAGTGGGGTCATCTTTTTTACATGAACACATTATTAAAAAACTAATAAGCAGCGGGAGAATTATCTTTTTCATACTATTTTTTTATTTTTATAAAAGTAAAAAGTAAAAAAGGGTGCTGCAATACCGTAAAAGTGTGATTTATTACCCATGTTTTACTTCTGCTGTAAAAATTAAAGTGCTACCTCCCTTGTTTACAAACCATTTAGGCATTTACCTGCACAACAATACCAATAAGCAGCATATCATCCAGTCTGTTTGCAGTAACAATTTGCTGCCCGGGCAATGCAACTTTGCTGCCAATGGATTTTTACTAAACGAAAAAACCATTGAAAAAATAATTGACGAAGAACGGCGGCATGATGCTTTTGTTATTAGCACTGCTAATAACAAAACAGTAGAAAGCATGAGCAGTGGCGAGCAGAAAAAAGCGGTACTGCAATATTTCATCAACCAGCAACCGGGTTTTATAATATTAGATGACTGGAGTGGTAACCTGGATGTTTCAAATACTGCTGTACTGCAACAAGTAATTACCGATGCAGCTTTACACATACAATTTGTACAGCTGTTTTACCGCAGGAATGATTTGTTACCTTTTATACAAAATGTAATAACTGTTAATGACAACAATTTGTTTAAACAACAAACCCGTACCGAATTTTTACAAACAACCACTACCCAGCATAGTTTTGCATTTAACCATTTGCCACAATTATTTGAATGGGTAATTGATTGCGACCCTTTGGTGCAATTGAACAATGTGTGCGTAAAATATAATGAGCGGCCTGTACTGCATAATATTAACTGGACAATACGCCCAGGTGAATTCTGGCAATTAAAAGGCTCCAATGGCAGCGGCAAAACCACACTTACAGGAATGATTATTGGAGATAATCCGAAAGCATACGGACAGGATATGTATTTGTTTGGCCGTAAAAAAGGAACTGGTGAATCTGTTTGGGATATTAAAAAAAATATAGGCTACTTCTATCCTGCCATGACGTTATTGTTTACCAGGAACGATACGGTGGAGAACATGATTATTTCCGGTCTGGTTGATAGTATTGGTTTGTATCAGTTACCTACCGAACAGCAACGGCAAACTGCACAGGAGTGGTTACAAATTTTAGGGCCACAATAC